>NZ_JBHYIG010000338.1:0-9828 GCF_042740015.1 Streptomyces sp. NPDC059037 | reverse complement strand
GACCGGGCCGACGCTCTGGCCGCCGCGCGCGGCGTCGTCGCTCGCCACCGGTGAGACGATCTGCGAGTCCGCGGCGGGCACGGTCGCAAGGTTCACCTTGACGACCTCGTCGTCGCCCTCGCCCTCACCGGTGAGGTTGTCACCGGTGTGCTCGACCGAACCGTCCGGGCTCTTGAGGTTGTTGTAGAAGACGAAGTGCCCGCTGGAGGGGACCTTGCCGGACTCGTCCACCAGCAGGGCGGACGCGTCGAGGTCGTAGTCGGTGCCGGTGGTGGTCCGCACGTCCCAGCCCAGGCCGACCAGTACGGCCGTCAGGCCCGGGGCCTCCTTGCTGAGCGAGACGTTGCCACCCTTGGCCAGGGAAACTCCCACTGCACTCCTCCTCGGTGTCTGCGGTTCGAACCCGCAGCGCGAGCCCGCCAAGAACTACAGCACTGTAGAGATAGCGGAAGTCCGGCGCGGTCGGTAGTGGTACCGAATCAGCCACGCATGGCGGCGTGTTGAGGGTGCCGCCTGACGGTCAGTCGCGCGAGTTGCCGAACAGGATGCGGTATCCGATCAGCAGGACAAGCGCTCCCGCGATGGCCGATCCCCAGGTGGCGGGATCGAAGAACTGCCGCTCCACCGGCCGGTCCAGGAACCGTGCCGACAGCCAGCCCCCGACAAACGCACCTGCGACCCCGATGAGTGTCGTGCCGATGAGTCCACCCGGATCGCGGCCGGGCAGCACAGCCTTGGCTATCGCGCCGGCCAGTAGTCCGAGAATGATCCACCCGATGATGCCCATGGGCCCTGTCCCTTTCGTTGGTCTCCCCCGTTGCGCGGAGAAGGCTGCCGGGGCAGCGTAGCTTCTACGCATCTGTAGAAGTCGCGGAAGTGGGCGTCGTACGGCGAACGTCGATGCGATGGGGCGGGTCTCCGGCATCTATACGATGTACCGCTCGTGAAGTACGCGGCGGTGGAAGGGAGACAGGGCATGACGGATCACCGACAGCGTCCCCGAAGGCGGGGGCAGGGGGAGCTGGAGGGGCTGGTCCTGTCGGTCCTGCGTGAGGCGAACGGTCCGGCCACCGCAGGATGGGTGCAGGAGCGGCTCGGCGGGGACCTCGCCTACACGACCGTGGTCACGATCCTGACGCGACTGCTCGCCAAGAGCGCGGTGACCCGCGAGCGCGCGGGACGGTCGTTCGTCTGGACGCCCGCCTCGGATCAGGCAGGTCTCGCGGCACGGAAGATGCGCAAAGTGCTGGACGGTGAGGGGGACCGGGAGGCGGTGCTCGCCAGCTTCGTCACCGCGCTGGGCCCGGATGACGAACAGCTCCTGCGGCAGCTGCTGCGACAGCCCTCGGCGGAGAGCGAAGACTGAAGCCACATGGGGATGTTCGTCTTTCTGCCGCTGGTGTTGCCGTTGACGGCGTGGCCGATCGCCAAGCTGGCCGAGCGGCACCTGCATCCGCGTACTGCCAGCAGACTGCTGACGGCTCTCGCCGCGGTCATGGCGGGCTGCAGCACGGTGTGCCTGGGCCTGCTGATGGTGGTGGGAACCGCGCAGCTGCCCGGCAACCCGCTCCCGGACGGCTGGTCGGACCCCGAGGTGCGCGAGGCCGTCCCCTATGACGAGGTGGCCGGACGCGTGGCCATCCCGGCGCTCCTGGCGGTGGTCGTGGCGTGCGGCATGACGCTGTGGCGGCACGGCCGGGTGCGCCGCCGTGCGCATCGGGCACTGGCCGGTCTTCCCGGCACGTCCGTGGCGGTGTTGCCCGACGACGTGCCGTATGCGTACGCGCTGCCGGGCGCCGGCGGTCAGGACCGGGTGGTCGTCACCACGGCCCTGCTGTCCTGCCTCGACTCCGCTGAGCGCCGCGCCCTGTTCGCCCATGAGCGCGCGCACCTCCTGGCCCGTCACCACCGGTTCCTGCTGGCCGTGCAACTGGCGGCGCGCGCCAACCCCTTCCTGCGTCCGCTGCGTACGGCGGTGTCGTACACGACGGAACGGTGGGCGGACGAAGAGGCGGCTCAGCTTGTCGGTAGCCGCAGGACCGTGGCGTGCGCGATCGGCAAAGCCGCGCTGGTCTCCCGGGGCACTCCGGCCGTCACCCTCGCGGGCGTCGCTGCTCCCGGGCCGGTTCCGCGTCGGGTGGCGGCCCTGCTGGGTCCGGCTCCGGCCGTGCGCAGCCGGCCGCCCTCGGTGTTCACCGCTGTGGGGCTCGCGGTGTGGTCGGCTGCCGTGGGGACCTTGGTGTCGGCGATGTCGTCCGCGAACTCCGCGGTCACGATGGTCCTCATCCTCCACGCGGCGACACCGCTCTGACCTCGCCGCGAGCCACATCGTGACTCTGGTGGTCGGCTAAGACTTCGACGGCATCCGCACCGGGCCCGCGCAAGCAGAGCGAGCGCGGGCCCGGTGCGCGGCCGTGATCAGAGGTCGAACTCGTGCGGCGGCAGGTCGAGGGCGTAGCAGGCTTCGCGGACGACGGCCTGCTCGTCCTTGTCGAAGTCGCCGTCGGCGCCCCCGATGACGATGCCGATCTGGACGACGGCGCGGGCCTCGGCGGGCTTCTTCTTGGCCTTGGCGACCTCTTGCAGCACGCTGACCTTGCCGAAGTCGAAGTCGGCGGCGAGCTTGTTGCAGTTGTCGTCGAAGCGCCGCTGAAGGTCGTCGGCGGGGAAGTTCTGCAGCACCTCGTTGGTGGCGATGAGCTGGGCGACCTTGCGCCGCTCGGCCGGGTCGATGGTGCCGTCCGCGGCGGCAACCAGCGCGCACATCGCCATGCTGGCGTCACGGAAGGCGCCGCTCTTGAGGTCGTTCTTCTTGGAGTTGAGCTGCGTCTGCATCGTCGACGCGGACTCCTTGAAGCGGTCCCACAGGCCCATGAGAACTCCGTCTGGTGTCAGGGGTATGCCCGGGCTGAAGGGTCCGGACAGGTGCATTCTTCTACAGCAACGTAGAAATTAGCAGGAGGGGGTCAGGCTCCTCAGCTCTTCCCTCTCCTGTTTCATGCGCTGCCTACTCCTCGTCTGCCTCTTCCTCGTCGCCTTCGAAGAAGTCGCCGACCTCGTCGACGACTTCGGCCGCGACCATGCCGCCGACCACCCCGACCGCGAGCCCTGCCGCGCCCGCGGCGACGACGGTGCCCATGCTGGGCCCCGAGCGGTGGTGGCCCTCGTGCCCGTGGTGGTGATCGCCGTGACCGTGCTGCGTGGCGTACGGATCGTCGTGTCCGTACGAGGCGTGGGAGCCGTGGGGCGAGCGGTGCTCGACCAGCTGCCGGATCCAGCCGTCGACCACCGTGTTCCAGTCCGGTCGCGCCGCCTCGTCGTGGCCGACGGTGAAGCTGGTCACCGTGTCATGGCCGGAGGCGAGGAACCCGCCGCGCTTGTCGGCCTCCAGGACCACCTCCACGCCGCCGGGGCCCGCGAGGAAGGTCACCTCGATCTCGTTGACGGCGTGGGCGTACTGCGGGGACGGGGTCAGCTCGATCTCCTGGTAGAACGGCAGCTGTTGGCCGGTGCCGCCGATGCGTCCGTACTCCAGGTCGGCGGAGCGGAAGCCGAAGTCCAGCTGTCCCAGGGCCTCAAGGATCGACTCCTGCACGGGCAGCGGGCGCACCGCGAGCGGATCCAGGTCGCCCTTGTCCTTCCCGCCTGCCACCGACAGCTCCGTGCGTACCCCGAGCACGACGCCGAGGCCCTGGCCGTACAGCTCGGTGATCGGCGTCTCCCATGGCAGCGTCACGCTGAACGGGATGCTGCGCTCCTCGTCTTCGGCGAGGCGGAACCCGCCGCCCACCGTGAACCGGTCGAAGACGACGGTGCTTTCGCTCTCCCCGTCCTCGTGCTCGGCCTCGGCCCGGGCCACCAGCTCCAGGCAGATGTGCTCGATGTCGAAGCCGGCACTGCCGCCCTTGAGGTGGACCTGCCCGTTGAGGTCGCCGCCGGGCCGGACCGCACCCGGATCGAGGACCGTGTCGACCGTGGGGCCGCCCACACCGAGCGAGCCGAGCAGCCGTTTGAACACCATCGCGGCGTCCACTCCTTCACGTGATCGTTCATCAGAAACCCTTGTCTACAAGGCTGTAGAAGCATAGAGGTGGATCACACTGTCTGGGTGCGGGCTGCGGCGGGCCGCCCGGCAGTTGACCGGAACGGGCGCGGCGGTGGCGCAGGGCTGACGCCCTGGTCACGCCCGCAACGGTGGCGCGATGAGTACTCCAGTAGTCGCATGCGCCGACCTCAGCGCTTCGGCCCGCTTCTCCGGCACCCGCTCGGGATCCCTCCCGCCCTTGAACGCGCGGGTTGCTTAGTTTGCGGTTCCTTTACAGTGGGTGTAGAAGCAATCCTGCCTCTGTACCCAGCTGTTTTTCCGTCCGAGTCCGAGAAGGAGCCAGAGACCCGCGATGGGTGAGCCTCCCAGTATCAGCCGTGCCATTCCCTGCCCGCAGCCAGTGCGTGAGGGAACGGGGGTGGCACGGTGACCGAGATCCTGCTGCTGCTCCTTGCCCTGCTCCTCACTCTGGCCTGCGCCGTGTTCGTCGCGGCCGAGTTCTCCTTGACCACGGTCGAACGCGGTGAGCTGGAGCGGGCCGTCGAGGCGGGGGAGCGGGGCGCCTCAGGTGCTCTGCGGGCCGTGCGGAAGCTGACCTTCCAGCTGTCCGGCGCCCAGCTCGGGATCACCGTCACCTCGCTGGTGATCGGCATGCTCGCCGAGCCGTCGCTCGCGGCGCTGCTGCGGGGCCCGCTGGAGGCGATCGGGCTCGGCGCGACCGCGTCGTCGGTGGCGAGCGTGCTCGGGGTGGTCGTCTCCACCGTGGTCCTGATGGTCATCGGGGAGCTCGTCCCGAAGAACTGGGCGATCTCGCGGCCGCTGGCCGTGGCGAAGGTGGTGGCCGGGCCGCAGCGTGGCTTCACCGCCGCTTTCGGCCCCTTCATCCGGCACCTGAACAACACCGCGAACCGTGCCGTACGCCGCTTCGGCCTGGAGCCCGCCGAGGAGCTGGCCTCCGCCCGTAGCCCCGAGGAACTCATCGCGCTCGCCCGGCGGTCGGCCGCCGAGGGCGCGATCGAGGCCGACTCCGCCGAGCTGTTCGTACGCACCCTGCACCTGGGCGAGCTGACCGCGGAGAACGTGATGACGCCGCGGGTCGACGTACGTGCCCTGGAGGCACATGCCACGGCGGCCGACGCCGCGAACCTCACGCACGCCACCGGTCTGTCCCGCTTCCCCGTCTACCGGGACAGCCTGGACGAGGTCATCGGCACCGTCCACATCCGTGACGTGCTCGCCCTGGAGCCGGACAAGCGGGCCGTCACACCGGTCACGCAGCTGGCCACCGAGCCGCTGCTGGTCCCCGACAGCCTGACCGCGGACCGGCTCCTGGAGCGGCTGCGCGCCACCCGCACCATGGCGGTGATCATCGACGAGTACGGCGGCACGGCGGGCGTGGCGACGGTGGAGGACATCGTCGAGGAGGTCGTCGGCGAGGTCCGCGACGAGCACGACCCCGTCGAGGCCCCCGACCTGCTGCTGGCCTCCGTACCTGAGCAGGGTCACGCCACCTGGGAGGCGGACGGCGGTGTCCGCATCGACCAGCTCACCGGCATAGGACTGCGGGCGCCCGAAGGGCCGTACGAGACCGTGGCCGGTCTGGTCGCCACCCGCCTCTCCCGCATCCCCGCCAAGGGGGACACCGTCGACCTCGACGGCTGGCAACTGGAAGTCCTGGAGATCGACCACCACCGTGCTGACCGTGTGCGCATCACCGAGCCGGTCGCGACGTCCGGCCCGTTGATGGAGGAGTCCCGATGACCACCTTGCAGCTCGTCATCGGCGCCCTGACCCTGCTGACCAACGCCTTCTTCGTCGGCGCCGAGTTCGCCCTGATCTCCGTGCGCCGCAGCCAGATCGAGCCGCGCGCCGCCGAGGGCGACCGGCGTGCCCGCATCACGCTGTGGGGCATCGAGCACATCTCCGCGATGATGGCCACAGCCCAGCTCGGCATCACCGCCTCCTCGCTGGTCCTGGGCGCAGTCGCGGAACCTGCCATCGCGCACCTCCTGGAGCCCGTCTTCGAGGCCACGCACGTCCCGCACGGGCTCATCCATCCGGTCGCGTTCGTCATCGCCCTGACCGTGGCGACGTATCTGCACATGCTGATCGGCGAGATGATCCCGAAGAACATCGCGCTCGCCGCACCCGCGCAGACGGCGCTGCTCCTCGGCCCGCCGTTGGTGGCACTGACCCGGGCTCTCAAGCCGCTCGTCTTCGGCATCAATGCCTTCGCGAACGTCCTCCTCAAGCTCCTGCGCGTGGAGCCCAGGGACGAGGTCGAGTCCGTCTTCACCGACGACCAGCTCGCCCGCATGGTGCTCGACTCCAGCCAGGCCGGGCTGCTCTCGGCGGCGGACGGGGAACGCCTGCGCGACGCCCTGGAGCTGGGCACCCGGCCGGTCGGCGAGATCCTCGTCCCGGCGGCCCAGATGCGCACCGTCGAGCACACCGTCACCCCGGCCCAGCTGGAACGGGTGGCCGCCGAAGCGGGCTTCTCCCGCTTCCCGGTCACCGGACCGCAGGGCACGCTGCTCGGCTACCTGCACATCAAGGACACCCTCGGCGCCGCCAACCGGGACGAGCCCTTCCCGCGCACGGCCCTGCACACCGTCACCCGGGTCCGGATCGACAGCCCGCTGGACGACACCCTCACCGCGCTGCGGGCCATGGACAGCCACCTGGCCGCCGTGACCGGCGAGGCGGGCGCGGTGCTCGGCTTCGTCACCATGGAGGACGTGCTGTCGGAGCTGGTCGGCCCGGCACCAGCGGCAGGATGACCGGCGGCCTGCTTCTGACCGCCGAGCCGTTCTGTGCGCGCCCTCGCACGGGGCGGCCCGGCATGGGGCAGGCTCGTAACCAGTGGGGTTTTACAGGTCTGTAGATGCGTGGCTAGGGTGCGGGGAATGTTCTGCGACGGCGCGGTACCCGCATTCGCTGTAAGACGCGATTTCGCAGGTTCGGGTTCACTGCGGGAGGCATCTTGAGTGACACGCTGCGGTCGACGAGACATCATGGAGTGCCGCTTCCCCCGCAGAGGCCCACTCCTGCCCCTGCGAAGGCTTCTGGCGGTGGGGCGGATCCGGGCGGCGAAAAGGCGCGGGCGGGGAAGCCGTCGAAGAAGCGGGACGCGTTCTTCGACAACGCCAAGTACCTGGCGATCGTGCTGGTGGCGATGGGGCACGCGTGGGAGCCGCTGCGGGGTGACAGCAGGGCCGCCGCCGCGCTGTACATCACCGTCTACACCTTCCACATGCCGGCGTTCATCGTCATCTCTGGCTACTTCTCCCGCAGCTTCGACGCGAGCCCGAACCGCATCAAGCGCCTGGTCACCGGGATCGCCGTCCCCTACGTCCTCTTCGAGGTCGCGTACACCTTCTTCAAACGCTGGGCGGACGACGACCCGACGCACCCCATCAGTCTGCTCGACCCCTGGTACCTGACCTGGTTCCTGGGCGCGCTGTTCATCTGGCGGCTGACCACCCCGCTCTGGAAGATCGTGCGCTGGCCGCTGCCGATCGCGCTCGCCATCGCCGTCCTGGCGTCGGTGTCCCCGGACATCGGCGACGATCTCGATCTGCAGAGGGTGCTGCAGTTCCTGCCCTTCTTCGTCCTCGGGCTCGTCCTGAAGCCGGAGCACTTCTCGATGGTGCGCCGCAAGGAAGCACGCCTCCTGGCCCTGCCGGTCTTCGCGATGGCGCTGCTCTTCGCGTACTGGGCGGCTGAGCGGATGAACGCGGCCTGGTTCTACCGCCGCGACAGCGCCCAGGAATTGGCCGCGCCCGGCTGGGCGGGCGGCGTGATGACGCTGGCGATGTTCGGCTGCTCGCTGGTGCTTGTGGCCTGCTTCTTCGCCTGGGTTCCGGGCCGCAAGCTGTGGTTCACGGCGCTGGGCGCCGGCACGCTCTACGGGTATCTCCTGCACGGCTTCCTGGCCAAGGGCTCCCGCTTCGGTGACTGGTACGACTACGAATGGCTGCACCAACCGCTCGGCGAGATCGCGGTCACCCTCGTCGCCGGGGCAGTGATTACCCTGCTGTGTACGCCACCGGTGCAGAGCATGTTCCGTTTCGCGATGGAGCCGAAGATGGAGTGGGCCTTCAAACGGGACGCGGCCGCCCTCGCCAAGACCGACCACACCAAGCATCGCAGACAGGCCGGGAGAGCCGGGTGAGCCTCCCGGCCCGACTGCCCGCCGTCCATTTCGAGCGAGTCAGCGAGACGCTGCCGGCGGGCCGCCAGGCCGTCACCATGATGGACCTCGGTCACCGGCCGGTGGGCAGCCTCGAGTATCAGGTCTGCCACCCGTGCCGACTCGGGTACATCGGCAGCATCGCCGTCGCCGGCCCCTGGCAGGGCCAGGGTCTCGGGCGGCACGCCCTGCACACGGCCCTCGCCCCCTGCGCGGGCTATACCTGGTCCACGTCACGGCAGTCGTCGGATGGGCGGCGCTTCTTCGCCGCCATAGAGGACGAGACGGAGATCGCCTTCCCGCCCAGCGGCGTGCGATGCCCGCACATGACGCCCTGAGCCCACGTGCGGACCGCCTGCCGCATCGGGGTGGCAGACGGCATGCGGGCGGCGGAGAGCAATCAGGGAACCCGGACCCGGCCGTGCACGTTGTCCCGAAACACACATCACGAGGAGCAGCGCCTTGTCCGCCAGACCGACGGACCCCCCGGGGCACAGTCCCCGACCATCCCGCCAGACCATGAACGAGCTGGCTGATCGCGGCACGCGGCGGGGTGGTGTCAGTTGAGTGCCGCACTCGGGCTGCTCGCCGTCTTCGTCCTGACCGCGGGTACCGGCTATTTCGTCGCCCAGGAATTCGCGTACGTTTCCGCCGACCGTCTCGCCCTGGCGCGCGAGGCCGAAGCGGGGGACAAGCGCGCCGCCCGCGCCCTGAAGGTCCTGGAGCGGTTGTCCTTCATGCTGTCGGGCGCACAGCTCGGCATCACCGTCACCGGCCTGGTCGTCGGCTTCATCGCCGAGCCGTCCGTGTCCGCGCTGCTCAGGCCCGTGCTGAACGGGATCGGCGTCCCCGACGGCGCCGTCAGCGGCATCTCCGTCGTCCTCGCCTTCACGCTGGCCACCGTCGTACAGATGGTCCTGGGCGAGCTGGCACCGAAGAACCTCGCACTCGCCGTGCCCGAGCGGCTCGCCAAGTCACTGGCCGCCTCAACCCTCGCGTATCTGAAGGTCGTCGGGCCCGTCGTGCGCATCTTCGACAATGCCGCGAACAAGCTGGTGCGCCGCGCCGGCATCGAGCCCGTAGAGGAACTGCACCACGGCGCGACCCTGGAGGAGCTCGGCCACCTCATCGGAGAGTCCCACGAGCAGGGCGAACTGCCCAAGGACACCGCCGCGCTCCTCGACCACGCCCTGGAGTTCTCCGAGCGCACCCTGGACGAGGTGATGGTGCCGCGCGCCGACGCCGTCTTCGTCCGCAAGGACGCGAGCGCGGCCGACACGATCGAACTGATCGCCAAGCACGGCCACTCCAACTACCCGGTCCTCGGCGACCACCCTGACGACATCGGTGGCGTCCTTGGTGTCCGCGAGCTGATGCGGCTGCCCGCCGAGACCTTGACGAGCGCGACGGCGGGATCGGTCGCCCGGCGGCCCTTGCTGCTGCCCGACACCCTGGAACTGCCGGACGCGGTCGCGCGGATGCGGGAGCGGGACGATGAGTTCGCCGTCGTCCTCGACGAGCACGGCGGCGTGGCGGGCATCGTCACGTACGAGGACATCGCCGAGGAACTGGTCGGCGACATCGCCGACGA
>NZ_JBHYIG010000337.1:0-9862 GCF_042740015.1 Streptomyces sp. NPDC059037 | reverse complement strand
GCGCCCCCCCCCCACCCTCTCCTCCCTCCCCCCCCGCGCGCGCGGCGCGGCCGAGCGCCCGCGGCGCTCGCCGGGCCCCCCCCCCCCCCGCCAGGCCCGGTCGACTTGCGACACTCGCACGCTCTTAATGTCCGCCGCTCACGTCTACGGCGGCTTCGACACGTGGGGCCTCCACGACGGTTGACCGCTCGCGCCACCAAATCTGAGCACCTGGTGCTGTGACCGCATAGGTTCGCCGGGTTGGGCGTCGTGGCGGTTGGATGTGCGGTGGCGTCCGATCCGACCGCTGGAGGCGCGGTGGCCAAGGCTGTCCGTATGCGCAGACTGACCGCCCAGGAGGGGCAGCGGCCGCAGCAGATCGTGCGCCGGGGCAGCACCAACTCGGTGCGCTATCGGCGCGCGATGATGATGATGCTGCTGGCCTCGGCCGGCGGGAATCGGGTGCCGGTGATCGCCCAGCTGGTGGCGGCCGACGAGGACACCGTGCGCGATGTGATCCACCGGTTCAACGAGATCGGCCTGGCCTGCCTGGACCCTCGGTGGGCGGGAGGCCGTCCCCGCCTGCTCAGCGATGACGACGAGGACTTCGTCGTCCAGACGGCCACCACCCGCCCCACCAAGCTCGGCCAGCCTTTCACTCGCTGGTAGCTACGCAAACTCGTCGCCTACCTGCGCACAGTCCACGGCCGAGTGATCCGTATCGGCCTCGAGGCGTTACGCGGCCTGCTCGCCCGCCGTGGAGTCACCTTCCAGCGCACCAAGACCTGGAAGGAATCCACCGACCCCGACCCCGACCCCGACCCCGAGGCGAAGTTGGACCGGATCGAGCACGTCCTGGACCGTTTCCCCGACCGGGTCTTCGCGTTCGACGAGTTCGGCCCACTCGGGATCCGGCCCACCGCAGGCTCGGGCTGGGCCGAACGGAAACACTCCGACCGGGTGCCGGCCACCTACGACCGCACCCATGGAGTCCGGCACTTCCACGGCTGCTACTCGGTCGGCGACGACATGTTGTGGGGCGTCAACCGCCGCAAGAAAGGTGCCGCGAACACGCTGGCCGCACTCAAGTCGATCTGCGCCGCCCGGCCTACGCCTCTTGGGCCAACCCCATCGAGGCCCACTTCGGACCGCTGAGGCAGTTCACCATCGCCAACTCCAACCACCCCAACCACACCGTGCAGACACGAGCCCTGCACGCCTATCCACGCTGGCGCAACGCCAACGCCCGCCACCGCGACGTCCTGGCCGCCGAACGCAAGGAACACGCCCGCATCCGAAGCGAGAAGGGCATCCGTTGGGGCGGACGCCCCCTCAACACCGCAGCCTGACCAACCGCGAACCTACACAGCCACAGCGCATCATCGGTCCACTCGTGGCCAAGCGCGGACGACCGAAGCGTTGTGAAGATGATCTCGGCTGGGCAGACCCGGAGCCCCGAACGGGGCCGGTTCAGGAGAAGGACGGCGCCAGAGGAGAACGACTCAGGAGGCGGACGGCTCGATCTCCCCCGCGAAGACGATGACCTGGTCGATGAGGCTCCGCCGCAGATGGACGACGTCCGTTCCCGCCAGGCGGGGGCCTCCATCCGGCGTCGTGAAGACCCACTGGTACCGGGCCCACTCGTCCGGCATGTCCACCGCCGAACAGCGCACCATCGTGCCGGTCCCCGCGGGGTGGCGCCGGATGTCCAGCACGAACCGCTCGACCGCCTCGATCCCCTCACTGCGGCCCAACGGTCCCCAGAAGACCACGTCCGAGGTTAGGGCCTGGGAGAGCAGCGCAGTCACATAGCTGTCGTCCGAGGCGTTGAACGCGGAGATGAACGTGTCGATCGCGGACCGCGCGGTCTCTTCCTGCTCTTCCTGCATGCACCAGTAATACCAGTCGCCTCGCGGACCGCGCTCGTCCCGTGAGCCGTCTCCCGACCACGGTGAACCATCCCGGTCACAGCACTAGTTGCCCGGACGGGCCAACTACGCGCTCGGTCACAGCTGTGAACCTCAGTTGGCACCTGAGCAGCTGAGTTGGCAATTTGAGCGCCAGAGTTGACGGGCAGGGCACTTCTGGCATGCCGCCTGTAACTCTGCCGAGTTCTGCCTCTGCCGCTGCGCGGAGAGGTTGTGCTCGTGGCGTGGAGTCGAAGCTACGTGTGCTGGACTTGGCGCCGGACCAGTGCGGTCGCACGCTGGGGATGCCGGCCCGCCTCGGCTTGCTGCGCGGGCCTGCCTATGCTGCCGCCATGGGTCTGGATCTCACGCTGTTCATGGCGGACTGGCAACAGTTGAGCGCCATCCCTGTCGAGAACCGGATCAAAGCACTGGACGACACGACCTGGCCACCGGAGCTCGACGACGAGTACCAGTGCAGGTACGGGCTGACCGGCGGTTGGCTGTGGCCCCCGGATCGGGGGGGGGCGGCGTGGTGTGCCGAGTACGACTTCTCCACCACCAGCGGCGCCTACAGCCCGCATGCCCGCGTAGGCGACGCATGGGCTGACATACGGCTACTCGTCGACGCGTCCGTGCGCGAGGCGATGGACACCTTTCTCGCTGGCCTGATCTGGGATGCGGATCCGGCCGATGATCCTGCGCTGACCGGCAGCGAGGGGTTCTTCCCGCCTGCCACTGACCGCGGGCGCCCGCGCGTCCTCCTGGTGTGCCCGCCACAGGCGGCACCCGGCAAGGCCTATGCCTGGGAGCGAGTGGAGCCGCGCCTGGAGGAGCTGCGCGGGCCGTTCGCCGCCGAGTGCGAGGGCTGGGCAGGACGCCCGGACACCTTCGAGGACTTCACCGCGCTTCTGCGTGAATGGGGCGACGTGACAAGGGAGACTGCTCGCCGCGGCTGGTGCCTGGTGGGTCTGCCCTAGCCGTTCACCTCAGGCCAGTGAAGCCTTCCCATCGGCTGCGCGACGGGGAGGCGGTCGGGCAGATGCCGGCTATCGCGCGAGCTGCACCTTGATCGGCACGTTCGGGCAGCGCGTCGCGTTCTCGGTGAGGGCCGCCTCTTCGCTCGGGTCGATGGCGAGCTTCCAGCGGGTCTTGATGGCGACCCACTGGGTCACGTACTCACACCGGTTGCCATCGGCCCGGGGGGCATCCAGGTGGCGGGGTCCTGGTCGGCCTTGCTCCGGTTGGACTTCGCGGTGACGGCGATCAACGCCCGGTCGTCTCCGAGGTCGTTGGCGTACTCCTGGCGCTCGGCCGCGGTCCAGCCCTTGGCACCGCTGTCCCAGGCCTCCGCGAGCGGGATGCGGTGGTCGATGTCGATGGTGGACGGGCCCTCGATGTACTGGTCGTCGTACGGCGAGTACCAACTGCCGCCGCTGAGCTTGCGCTTCGGGCCCTGATCGGGGGCGACGACAGCTTCGGCTTTAGGGACCTTGGCTCGGGTCGTGCAGCCATGCTTATCGGCGTCCACCCAGTGCTTGAACGAGGTGCGCTCGTAGCCGGTGCGGTCCTCGTCCTTGACGGTCAGGGCCTTGAGCGCGCTCTGGAGGGGCTTGGTGATGGTCTCGCCGGCGGCCGCGGCGGGGCCAGCGTGGGCGGGGCGGCCGGGAGGGTGAGGGCCGCTGCGGCGGTGAGCAGGACAGCGGTGCGGGTGATGGCGGGCACGAGGCTCCTCGAAGATCACGAAACGGTCGTGATCTTCGTAGCGAGCGGGAGTGGGGCGACGTGCCGTGCATGCCGTGCGTGTCACGCGTGCGAGCGGAATGTCGGATCGTCGCGGGCCAAGCCTGGGCGATCGATGCAGCCGTCGCCGATGAAGACTCCCGAGCTCGCGCGGAACTGGCCCCCGCGCGCGGGTGCGTAGCCAACGCTGGTGTGCGCCCTGGTGGAACCCGGCGGGCAGGCGGGATGCTGTCCGTGGCCGGGCAGAAGCCCTTCACGGCATGCGGAGGGGGTGGCCGGCTGCGGACGAGGGACGTAGGGGTGGGCGCGACATCACGCACTCTTCGGGCGGCCCGGCGAGCCTTCGACTTCACCGGGACTCCCCGGGGCAGGTATCAGGAGACCGGCGCCGAGTCGTTGGTGACGAGGACCAGCTATTCGGCGCCGCCGACGTCACCTGAACCCTGGCAGGCTCCGCATCTCACTGATCTTGAGGACGCGGGCAAGGAGCAGGAACAGGAGTGCCATCGTGGCGCCGCCTGCGGCCAGGGCCAGGGTGGGAGTCCAGGTCGTCGAGGCCAGGTTCGTGGAGCAGGTGCGGGCGACGAGCCAGCCGAGGGCGCCGGCGGTGAGTGCGGAGGCCGTCAGTTTGCCGTAGGTACGGCACAGGTGCTTGCCGTCCAGTCTGCCTTCGAGGCGTCGTCGCAGCCGCAGGGCCGTGATCAGCAGGCCGATGGCGTAGGAGGCGGCGTACGCGGCGGCCATCCCGGTGACCGCCCAGCGCGCGGGCAGCAGCAGATGGCAGCCGGTGGCCAGGGCAATGTTGACGGCGCTGATCCATACCGCCATCCAGAACGGCGTGCGGGTGTCCTCGAAGGCGTAGAAGCCGCGCAGCAGCAGATACTGCGCGGAGAAGGGGATCAGGCCGAGCCCGAACGCCTGGAGCATATGGCCCAGTGGCTGGGCGGATGCCGCGTTGGCGGCACCGTGGGCGAACAGTAGTTGTGCTATCTGCGGGCCGAAGGCGAGGAAGAAGAACGCGGCGGGGACGATGGCGACGCCGCTGATCCGCAGCGCGCGGGACAGGTCGCCTCGTACATCGTCCAGACGCTGCTCGGTGACGGCCCGGCTCATCCGGGGCAGCAGGGCGGTGACCAGCGAGACCGTGATGATTGCCTGGGGCAGCATCCAGATCGTCTGGGCGTTGGAGTAGGCGGTGAAGCCCACGCCGTCCTTGGGCAGGGCCTGGTCGGCTGCCGAGGCGTAACGGGTCACCACGGTGCTGGCGACCAGGTTGGCCAGTACGAACAGCAGCGTCCAGCGGGCCGCACTGATGCTTTTTCGCAGGCCGGTGCCGCGCCAGTCGAAGCGGGGGCGGAAGCGGAAGCCCGCGGCGCGGACGAAGGGGATCAGGGCGAGTGCCTGGATGGCCAGGGCGAGCGTGGTGCCGATGCCCAGGAGCGTCACCTGGGCTTGAGTGATGTCCTGCACGCGGTCCGGGACGGTCATGAGCCCGATGTAGATGCCGAACACCGTGACCAGGACGATGTTGTTGAGGACCGGGGTCCACATCATCGCCCCGAACCGGTTCCGGGCGTTGAGGACTTGCCCCAGGATGCTGAACAGGCCGTAGAAGAAGATCTGCGGCAGCAGGAACCGGGCGAATGTCACCGTCAGCTCGAACGCCGTGTGGTTGTCGGGTGTATCGCTCTGATAGAGGCTGATGATCTGCGGTGCCGCCCACACTGCCAGCGCCGTGCCGACGCCAAGCACGCACAAGACGAGGGTGACCAGGCGCTGCTCGAAGGCCCTGCCGCCATCAGGCTGCTCGATTCGGGCCCGTACCAGCTGCGGCACCAACACGGAGTTCAGAGCCCCGCCGATGAACAGGAAGTACAGGCTGGTCGGCACGGTGTTGGCCTGGTTATACGTCGTGGCGAGCAGCCCTGTCCCCAATGCTGCCCCCTGCAGTACCAGTCTGATCAGCCCGGTCGCCCGGGACACCACCGTCCCCGCCGCCATCAGCAGGGACGAGCGCATCAGCCCGCCCCTGCCCGCTCCCGGCTTCGGAGCGGCGTGCCGCCCCCGCTTCTGCTTTCTCTGTGACCGCGTTATCGCCTCGCTCGGCGTCCCCTCCGTCATGAACCCAATCTACGACCCGAAGATCACCACAGAGCCGGCTGCCCCGGGAGACCGCCAACGACGACCAGGAAGCCAGCTACGCGCCAGATACCGTTGAAGATTTGGGGCCGTGAAGCTCTGAAGGTCACACGTGAGGCCCCTGAATGTCCGGGTTCGTTTGACACTCGCCGTCCCTGTCGTCATTCGATCGAATGGCGACAGGGTGGGAACGTGCCACGGTACCGGGATGGCTTCGGCCGGGGTGGTATGCCTTCGCCGGGTGGACCGCACGCCCGTACGGTCCAGGGCTCTCACGGCCCGGCGTTCTCGTGGACGCTCGGACATCTTTCGAAGACCGGAGGATATTCAGCAGCTCGTTCGATCTTCCTAGTGTGGAGGCAGACGAGGGGCGGTCGCCCCGAGACCACCATCCCAACAGGGAGTTCACCATGCGTGCTGTCACCCAGAAGTCCTTCGGCGGCCCCGAGGTCCTCGAGCTCACCGAGACCGGCAAGCCCACCCCGCTCGGCGGCGAGGTCCTCGTCCGCGTCCACGCGAGCGGCGTCAACCCGGTCGACCTGGCAGTGCGCTCCGGCGCCTACCCGCTGCTCGGCGAGCCGCCGTTCGGTGTCGGCTGGGACATCTCCGGTGTCGTCGAGGAGGCCGGGCCCGGCGCCCGGTTCAAGGCGGGGGACGAGGTCTTCGGCCTGCCGTTCTTCCCGCGCGCCGCCACCGGCTACGCCGACTACGTGGCCGTGCCCTCGCGCCAGGTGGCCCGCAAGCCCGCGACGCTCGACCATGTGCAGGCCGCCGCTGTGCCGCTCGCCGCGCTCACCGCCTGGCAGGGCCTGGTCGACGCGGCCCGACTTACCGAAGGGCAGCGGGTGCTGATCCACCGGGCGGCCGGTGGCGTCGGCCATTTCGCGGTGCAGATAGCCAAGGCGCGCGGCGCCCACGTCACGGCCCTGACGAGCGCCGCCAACCGCGATTTCGTGCGCGAACTGGGGGCGGACGAGATCATCGATTACCGCACCACCGACTACACCGAAGAGGCCAAGGACATCGACGTCGTCTTCGACTCCAGTTCCGAGGGCGAGCGAGCGCTGAGCGTCCTGAAGCCCGGCGGCACCCTGGTCAGCATCATGGAGCACGGGAACACCGAGCTCGCCGCCCGCATCGAGAACGAAGGCCGCCGCTTCGCCGGGGTCTCGGTCGAACCGGACTACACCTCCCTGGAGGCGATCACGGCCCTGATCGACGCCGGCCGCATCCGCCCGCACGTCTCCGCGACATTCCCGCTCGCCCAGGCCGCGAAGGCGCACGAGCTGGTCGGTTCCGGCCGTACCCGCGGCAAGGTCGTCCTGACGGTGGCCTGAGCAGGGCGGGTTAGGGTGCGGAGAACAGCGGGGAGAGCCGGGGGAGCAGGGGAGAACGGCGGGAGATGGACATCCTCACCGAGGCACTGGCCTCGATGCGCACCGGCCGGCCGACATCCGTGCGGACCACCGGACAGGCGCCCTTTGGGCTGCGGCTGCCCCCGGTGGCCGGCGCGGGGTTCCACGTGGTGCTGTCCGGCACGTGCTGGCTCGTCCCGCTGGAGGACGCGGCGCATCAGCCGCCGCTCCCGCTCGGCCCGGGCGACGTGGTCTTCCTGCGGGACGGGCGCGGTCACATCCTGGCCGACCACCCCGACACCCCGGCCGAGGTGGAACGCGCCTCCCAGTTCAGCCCCGGATCGCCGCTCGGCACCGTCACCATCGGCGGCGACGGCCCCCGCACGAACCTGCTGTGCGGCAACTACCACCTGGACCAGGCCCGCCCGCACCCCCTCGTGCGGCAGCTGCCGGAGATCATCCATCTGCCCGCGAACCACGTCCGGCATCCCGAACTGGCGGCGGCCGTACAGCTGTTGCGCACGGAACTGGACCGGCCGCGGCCGGGTTCCGTCGGCATCGTGCCCGCGCTGATCGACTCGCTGCTCCTGTACATCCTGCGCGCCTGGCTGGAGGAACAGCCTGCCGTACAGGCCAAGGGCTGGGCCGCCGCGCTCGGTGACGCCGCGGTCGCCCCGGCCCTGGCGGGGATCCACGAGGAACCGGGCGCCCAGTGGACGGTGGAGTCGCTGGCCGCGCGCGCGGGCCTATCCCGTGCTGCGTTCGCCCGCCGGTTCAACGACCTGGTCGGTGAGCCGCCCATGGCGTATCTGACCCGCTGGCGCATGACGACCGCCGCGCAGCTCCTGCGGGAGTCCGAGGTCCCGTTGTCCGCGGTCGCCGCCCGCATCGGGTACGGGTCCGAGTACGCCTTTGCCAAGGCCTTCAAGCGCGAGTACGGGCAGGCTCCGGGCGGTTACCGCCGCGAGGTGCGCACGGCCTGACCGGGCGCGGCCCCTTTCCGGATCCGGCAGATCGGCTGTTGTGGTGCGGCGGTCAGCGGTAGGCGGTGAAGAAGATGCAGTCCGCCGAGCTAGGGCCCCGTGGGCCTTTGAGAGCGCTCTGCGTCGTCCCGCGAACCCCTCATCCAAGGGGCGCGGAAATCCGTGGACGGACCCGCGGAAGATCACGTACGGTGTGGCTTCACGCCCTGAGATGGACGGAAGGAGGCGAGTGCCGTGCAGTTCACACCTTTCCAGCGCTCCCTTTTCCGCTGTCCCGGCGTGGTTCGCCAGTTCTGACCGGGAGCGCTCCAAGCAGCCTGTATCCCGGAGGAATCCATGACCGATCTGGTCATCCGTGCGCTCTCTGCGAGCGACGCTCATCTCTTCGACGCACTCCCCGACCCCCTGGGCGCCCGTGAAGCCCACCGGCGTACCCAGTTCCGCCCCGACTGGAAGCGCGTAGCCCTGCGCGACGGCGAGGTCGTCGCACGCGGCGCGTGGTGGGGCGGCCCCGACGACTCGGAGCCCGTCAACATCAACTGGTTCGACGTGGCCGAGGGCGAGGAGGAGGCCGGGGCCGAACTCCTGCGCTCCGCTCCCTGGCAGGTCGAATTCGAGATCAACCTGCCCGGCGGCTGGCGGGAAAACAACGACCTGCGCGCCACCGCCGAGACGCGCTTCGCCGCCGCACGCGGCGCAGGATACGAACTCCTGGTGGAACGCTTCCTGTACCGCTGGACCCCGGAGCAGGGCCTGCCCGAGCGGCCCGGACGCCTGCGCTTCAGCGCCGAACCCGACGACACCGTGTTCTTCGACGCGTTGCGCCGCATCCACTCCGCCACCCTGGACGCCCACGCGCTCAGGGCCATCGAGGAGGGCGGCCTCGACCAGGCCGCCCAGGAGGAAATCGACTTCTTCCACTGGTGCCCCTCCCCACGGGAGTGGTGGCAGATCGCACACACGCCGGAGGGCGACCTGGCCGGCATCCACATCCCGGCCCACAACCCCTCCGGCCCGACCATCGGCTTCATCGGAGTCGTCCCCGAGCAGCGTGGTCGCGGCTACGCCTACGACCTCCTCGCGGAGTGCACCCGTTTCCTCGCCGAGCAGGGCGCGGAGTTCGTCAGCGGAGCCACGGACCGCGGCAACTTTCCCATGGCCGCGAACTTCACCAAGGCCGGCTTCCCCGTCATCAGTGAACGCATCAACTTCCACCCGGCGGGCCAAGCGGCCTAGCGGGGAGTAGCACGCGGTGAGGGGTCCGGTCCGAGGGCAGGTCCGGACCACTCGCCAGGCCTGGCGTCCGCGTCGAAGGGGGTTTCGCCTGCGATCTGGGGCTGCTCATCGGCGGGTTCAGCCTCGGGTACGGGGACGGGTGGGAGTGCGGCCAGGAGCGCGACTGGTACACGCGGGACACGATCTTCTTCTGCATCACCGGCTGACCGATGGCTGCGGCAACGCTGACCGGGGCGCGCGGGGCACGAGTACGAGCATGTGGAGGAGCGCCCTTCCATTCCGCAGATGGTGAATCACGTTTCTGGCGACCCAGATCGGCCTGCTTTAAGGGGGGTGTCCAGTTGGTGTTGCCTGCAGGGTTGACGCCCGGTCGCCGAGGGGCGTGATCGCAGCACTGTGGCTCTGTACTGGGGAATGGGAGTTGTTTGTCGACGGTTTGGGGGGTTGTGTTGTGTGTTGTGGGTGTGGTGGTTGTTGATGGGTTTGGGTGTTGCTTGTTGTCTGGCGGGCGTTTGTTCCT
>NZ_JBHYIG010000336.1:3559-9903 GCF_042740015.1 Streptomyces sp. NPDC059037 | reverse complement strand
CACGGTCAAGTCATCGGCGAAGTGCCGGTCGCCAGTGGCGTCGGGCACGTACTTCACGGTGACAACGATCCTCAAGCTCACGCCGGCTCTCCTACCTCAGTGCGGTCCGTGATGCGAGCCTATGGCACTCAGTACCCTCTGTAAAGGTACGTAGTGCCAAAAGGTGCTCTCCGGTGCTAGGTTTCCCGGCATGACTGAGGTGCGCGGACCAGCCAAGAAGGCCCCCATGCGAGAGGTGCTCGCCGAGGCGGCCTTCGAGCTCTTTCTCGAGCGGGGCTTCGAGCGGACCACGGTCGACGACATCGTTGCTCGGGCGGGTGTCGGACGCCGGTCGTTCTTCCGGTACTTCCCGTCGAAGGAGGACGTGGTCTTCCCCGACCACGAGCGCTGCCTTGCCGACATGTCGGCGTTCCTCGAAGAGCATGACGACGGCGACGACCCCGTGGGCGCGGTGTGCGACGCGGCCCGTCTCGTGCTGCGCATGTACGCCGCGAACCCCGAGTTCTCCGTGCAGCGCTACCGCCTCACGCGCGAGGTGCCCGGCCTGCGTACGTATGAACTCTCCGTGGTGCGCCGCTACGAGCGCAAGCTCGCCGGATATCTGGAACGGCGCTGCGCGGAGACCCCCGACGGCGCGCTGCGCGCCGAGGTGATCGCGGCCTCCGTGGTCGCCGCGCACAACAACGGCCTGCGCTCCTGGCTGCGTTCGGGGGGCGACGGTGACGCCGAGGCCTCGGTGGACCACGCGCTGGGACTCGTACGGGAGATGTGGGGGAACGCGCAGGCCGGGCGGTCCGCCGGTGCCGCGTCCGAGGACGAGGTGATCGTGATGGTGGCCCCGAAGGGCGCCCCGATGTGGCGGGTCGTGCAGCGCATCGAGTCGGCCTTCGGGGAGGGGCGAGCGGGTGCCGAAGGGGCGTGAGCCCGTTCTTGGCCGCCCTTTCGACACTCAGTACCTTTACGTTGCGGCACTCAGTGCCATATGGTGCGCGTGTCGCCGTGACGATGCGGCGTATCCGGGCCGACCGCAGGGGGTCGAAACGTGTCCATAGCAGGAACCGAGTTGCACCAGACCGGACTTGACGAGAATCCCGATCAGCGCGAGTCAACCGGCCTGATCTATCAGCGCTGCCGCTGGTGCCAGACCGCCTCCTTCCGGAAGCTGCTGTGCCCGGTGTGCGCGTCGAGCGACCTGGAGCCGGAGCGGAGTGAGGGCTACGGCGTCGTCGTGCGCTCCAATGTCGTGAACCGCTACACGGGCGTGGCACGCAACGAGTCCCTGGTCCGCTTCCCCGAAGGCTTTGTGTTCCGCTGCCGCGTCGTGGGCGCCGCCCCGAACCTGGTCTGGGTCGGGGCCCGGGTCCGCCCGGTGACGGGCACGGACCCCGAGGCGGGCGAAGTCGTCTTCGAACTGTGCGACGCGAGCGGGCGCGCGGACTGGTTCTGAGGGTCCGTCGTGCGCCGTTAGAGTTTCACCGATTCTCTGACGCATGTCCGCACCCTCTCCGGGCAGCCCCACCCGCCCACTGGAGCCCCCATGAGTACGTCCGCCGCCACCGCTCCGGTGTTCGTCGGCCCGGAGCAGACCGCCGCCGCCGGGCAGGGACAGATCACCGTCGCGTGGTCGCTGGGCGGACACGCGCGGGACCTGGACGCCAATGTCATCCGGCTCGCGCCCGGCGCGGGCATCGGCGAGCACACGGAGGCCACGCTGGGCGTCCTCGTTGTCGTGCTGCACGGCGAGGGTGAACTCCGTACCCCGGACGGGTCATGGCCGCTGACGCCCGGCGCCCTGGTGTGGCTTCCGGCCGGCACGACCCGCTCCGTGCAGGCGGCGGACGCGGGCCTCGTCTACACCACCGCCCACCGACGGCGCCCACCTCTCGGCATCAGCCCGGCCCACGGCTCCGACGCCGGGGAGCCCGCCTGCCTCCTGGACCGCGTCTGCCCCGAGTGCGGCCGCCTCGCCGCGGAGCGAGACGCCCGTTACTGCGCACGCTGCGGGACGGCCCTGGGCGAGTAGCGGCTCAGCAGTCCCCGTCGGCGCTCGTCACCGCGAACTTGTAGCTCGGCACGGTCACCGTCCCCGCGCGTCGGACGCCGTGTTGGCATCGGCGGGTACGGCGTCCACGCCGGTCTGCGGGGAGTCGCCGCCGCTCTGCTCGACGACCTCGTCCTCGATCATGCGCGCGTACTCGTCGTCGAAGCCGCTGTCGTCGCCGTAGATGTCACCGAAGCGGGATGTGCCGTCGAGCTCCGTCGTGGCCTGGCCGACGGCGCTGGTCAGCTCGTCGTCGCTCCACTCCACGTCGTCGGATGCGGTCATGAGCTGAAACGCCATGAAGACCGAGACGCCCGCCGTGCCGAAGAGGACGACGCGGCCGACGGCGAAGGCGGCATCGGGCAGTTCGGACGCCGACGGATTGAGGGCCCGGCGCCAGCCACGGACGCGGTCCGCCCTGAGTGAGGCCATGGCGGCGAGCGCGGCGGCCGGCACGAAGCTGAACACGACCATCCCTGTCACACCTGACCCCCGCTCTCCGGCGCCTCACAGTACTCAACCGCCACACGGGCAACGTCCGGACGGTCCCGCTCACGCCCCGAGGCCCTCAGCTCCCCGCCTCGCGCCACGCCGAATCCCGCAGCAGGCGCAGCCCGTTGAGCCCCACGATCACCGTGGACCCCTCGTGGCCGAGTACGCCAAGCGGCAGTGGCAGGGTGCCGATGAGGTCCCAGGCGACCAGGACCGTGATGAACGCGCCGGCGATCACCAGGTTCTGTACGACGAGACCCCGGGCGCGGCGGGAGAGTGCGATCACCTTGGGCACGGTGGTGAGTTCGTCGCGCACGATGACGGCGTCGGCGGTCTCCAGGGCGAGGTCGGAGCCGGCCCGGCCCATGGCGATGCCGGTGTGGGCGGCGGCGAGGGCGGGCGCGTCGTTGACACCGTCGCCGATGACCAGGACCTTGCGTCCGACGCCCGCCGCCGCACGCACCGCCGCGACCTTGTCCTGGGGGAGCAGCCCGGCGCGTACGTCATCGATGCCGACCTCTGTCGCGAGGCGGGCCGCGGCCTGGGAGTTGTCGCCGGTGAGCAGCATCGGCGGTGTGCCCGTGAGCGTCTCCAGGGAGGCGACGGTCGCTGCGGCGTCCGGGCGGAGCCGGTCGGCGATGCCGATGACGCCCACGGGGGTCCCGTCGCGCAGCACGAGGACCGCGGTCTGGCCCTCGTCGCCCAACTGCCGCGCCCAGGCGCCTGCCTTGTCGTGTGTGCCGTACGCGTCGTCTGTGACACCAGTGACACCAGTGACACCAGTGACGGCATCGGCATCGGCATGGGCATCGGCGCCGAGCAGCCGTCCCGGAGCGCCGACCTCGACGGCCGACCCCTCGACCGTGGCGCTCACGCCGATGCCGGGCGCCGACGCGAAGTCCGTCACCGCCGGGATGTCCAGGCCGCGCGTGCGGGCGGCGTCGACGACGGCGCGGGCCAGCGGATGTTCGCTGCGATGCTCGGCGGCCGCCGCGAGCGCGAGCAGGGCGTCGTCGGTCAGGCCGCTGCCGGGCAGCGGGCGCAGGGCGGTCACCCGGGGAGTGCCCTCGGTCAGCGTGCCCGTCTTGTCGATGGCGACCGCGTCGACCTCGCCCAGGCGCTCCATCACGACGGCCGACTTGACCAGGACGCCGTGCCGCCCCGCGTTGGCGATCGCCGAGAGCAGCGGCGGCATGGTCGCGAGCACCACCGCGCACGGCGAGGCCACGATCATGAACGTCATGGCCCGCAGCAGCGCCCCCGCCAGGTCGTCGCCGAACGACAGGGGCACCGCGAACACGGCGAGCGTGGCGAGCACCATGCCGAGGGAGTAGCGCTGCTCGACCTTCTCGATGAACAGCTGTGTCGGCGCCTTCGTCTCCGACGCCTCCTCGACCATCGCCACGATCCGCGCGATCACCGAGTCCGACGCGTCGCGCCCCACCCGCACCCGCAGCGCACCGGCCCCGTTCAGCGTCCCCGCGAACACCTCGTCACCGGCCTCCTTGGCGACCGGCAGCGGCTCCCCGGTGATCGTCGCCTGGTCGACGTCGCTGACGCCCTCAAGGACCTCGCCGTCCGCGCCGACCCGCTCACCGGGACGTACGAGCACGACGTCGCCGACCTTCAACTCGGCGCTGCCCACGGTCTCTTCACCGCCCCCGTCGGTCAGCCGCGTCGCCGTGGCGGGCGCGAGGTCGAGCAGGCCGCGGACCGAGTCGGCGGTGCGGGCGGTGGCCAGGGCCTCCAGGGCGCCCGACGTGGCGAAGATGACGATCAGGAGCGCGCCGTCCATCACCTGCCCGATCGAGGCGGCGCCGACCGCCGCGACGATCATCAGCAGATCCACGTCCAGGGTCTTCTCCCGCAGCGCCCGCAGCCCGGCGAGCGCCGGCTCCCAGCCGCCGGTGACGTACGCGACCAGGTAGAGCGGGCCCCAGAGCCACGCGGCGGCCCCCGTCAGCTGGAGCGGCAGCGCGATCAGGAACGCGACCGTGGCCGCCGCGGCCCAGCGGGCCTCGGCGAGCGCGCGGATCCGGGGGCGCCGGCGCGGAGCCGGCGCCGCACCGGCGGAGGGCGCCTGGTCGGGGCGTGGCATCAGGGTGGTGGGCATGACGAAGTGACCCTTCGCGGGCTGGGGAACGGCGACCCCGTCACCGTACAGGAATGAATGAACAGCTTTTCATGTGTCATCGATAGGATGACGCCATGGGCCACGGAGTCGACGACAAGAGCACCGCCACCACACGAGATCGCCTGGACGCCGTGGGGGCCGCCGACGTCGCCGCCACCCTCCAGGCCCTGGCGACGCCCTCCCGGCTGCGCATCCTCGCCCGACTGCAGGAAGGCCCCTGCGCGGCAGGCGATCTGGCCGATGCGGTCGGCATGGAACAGTCCGCCTGCTCGCACCAGTTGCGCCTGCTGCGCAACCTCGGCCTGATCACCGGGGAACGGCAGGGCCGCTCGGTCATCTACGCCCTCTACGACCACCACGTCGCCGAACTCCTCGACCAGGCGCTCTTCCACGTCGAGCACCTGCGCCTGGGCCTGCGGGACACCCCGCGGGGCGGCTAGCCTGAGGGTGATCTTTTACTGGTGACTACGTACTGGTGACTACTTGGATCGGCGCAGGTGAGGACGTACGGCGTGTGGCCCGTGGTGGCGGTCGTGGCCCTCGGCGGTGCCATCGGCGCGTCGGCCCGCTACGGCGCGTCCCTGATCTGGCCGACCGCCCCTGACGCGTTCCCCTGGACCACGCTCCTCGTGAACGTCGTCGGCTGCGCCGTCATGGGCGTCTTCATGGTGCTGCTCACCGAACTGTGGACCCCCCACCGTCTGCTGCGGCCCTTCTTCGGCACCGGCGTCCTCGGCGGCTTCACCACCTTCTCGACGTACGCCGCCGACATCGAGCGCCTGGTGGACGGCGGCCACGTCCGCACGGGTCTGGCCTATCTCGGAATGACACTGCTTGCGGCCGTCGGAGCAGTATGGAGCGCGGCGTGGGCGACCCGCCGCCTGGTGGCGTGGAGGCGACCATGACGAAGTGGAGGCGACCATGACCAGACTGACGGGCCGGGCACTGCGGGTCACGGTCTTCATCGGCGAGACCGACCTCTGGCACCACAAGCCGGTCTACTCGGAGATCGTCCACCGCGCCCGCAAGGCGGGCCTCGCGGGCGCCAGCGTCTTCCGCGGCATCGAGGGATTCGGCGCCTCCTCGCTCATCCACACCCAGCGCCTCCTCTCGCTGAGCGAGGACCTGCCGGTCGCGGTGGTGATCGTCGACGACGAGGACAAGCTCCGGGCCTTCCTGCCCCAGCTCGACGAACTGGTCACCGAAGGGCTCGTGATCCTCGACGACTGCGAGGTCATCCGGTACGTCGGCCGGGGCGAGGCCGACCGGTGAACTGGCTCTGCGTGGTGGCCGGGGCGATGATCGGCGCCCCGCTGCGGTTCCTCACCGACCGTGCCGTGCAAGCCAGACACGACACGGTCTTCCCGTGGGGGACGTTCGCGGTGAACGTCCTGGGCAGCCTGGTCCTCGGCGTGCTCACCGGGGCCGCCGTCGCGGGCGCCGCCGCCTCGCGGCTGCAGCTGTTCCTCGGCACCGGCCTGTGCGGCGCCCTGACGACGTACTCGACCTTCTCGTACGAGACGCTGCGGCTTGCCGAAGGCGGAGCGCGCTTCTACGCCGCGGTCAACGTCCTTGCCAGTGTCGTCGCGGGGCTCGGCGCGGTCTTCGCGGGCGTGACATTCGCCGAGGCGGTGTGGGCGTGACGGGCGGCTGGGGGCCGCGCGGGGGTAGGGCGCG
>NZ_JBHYIG010000336.1:0-3549 GCF_042740015.1 Streptomyces sp. NPDC059037 | reverse complement strand
CCGTCGGCCAGAGCCGACGGCACCCCGGAGTCGGGTCAGACGTCCGCGAAATCGCCCGAGAGGGCGGCCGCCATCCGCAGATGCGGGGCGGCGTCCGCGTCCCTGCCCTGCCGCTCCAGCGTGCGGCCGAGGAGCAGCCGGGCGTACTGCTCGACCGGGTCGAGGCCGATGACCGTACGCAGCTCGGCCTCCGCGCGCAGCAGCTGCGCCGAGTGGTAGTAGGCACGGGCGAGCAGCAGCCGCGGGGCGACCTGCTCGGGCACCTCGTCGGCCAGGTCGGCCAGGATGCGTGCCGCCGTGGCGTACTCCTTGGCGTCGAAGAACTGCCGCGCGCGCTCCCAGCGCTCGGCCGCGGTTCCGTGGCCGTAATAGGTCATCTCCACTGTTGCCTCCTTACTGGTGCGCACAACTCCGCCACGTGGTCAGAAATTCCACCGGGTGACGGGCGCGCCGCGTGCCTGCCGTCCGGCGCCCCGCGGGGCTAGGTTGTGCGACATGAGCAATCTTGATCGCGAGGCGGTTCCGGCCCTGTGCGGCGGGCGCGGGTTCGTCGTCGCCGAACCGGTGCGGGAACTCCTCAGTCCCAAGAAGGTCAAGCTCGGCGAGTCCACCGAGGTCCGCCGCCTACTGCCCAACCTGGGCCGCCGCATGGTCGGCGCCTGGTGCTTCGTCGACCACTACGGCCCGGACGACATCGCCGACGAGCCCGGCATGCAGGTGGGCCCCCACCCGCACATGGGCCTGCAGACGGTCAGCTGGCTGCACGACGGCGAGGTCCTGCACCGCGACTCCACCGGCGGCCTCCAGACCATCCGTCCGCGCGAGCTCGGCCTGATGACCTCGGGCCGGGCGATCTCGCACTCCGAGGAGAGCCCCAGGTCGCACGCCCGCTTCCTGCACGGCGCCCAGCTGTGGGTGGCGCTGCCGGACGCCCACCGCCACACCGACCCGAGCTTCGAGCACCACGCCGAGCTGCCGATCGTCACGGCTCCCGGCATCTCCGCGACCCTCATCCTCGGCGCGCTCGACGGCGCGGCATCGCCGGGCACGACGTACACCCCGATCGTCGGCGCCGACCTCGCCCTGACGCGCGGCGCCGACGTACGCCTGCCCCTGGACCCCGACTTCGAGTACGCGGTCCTCGCCATGTCCGGCGAGGCGAATGTGGACGGTGTCCCCGTACTCCCGGGATCGATGCTCTACCTCGGCTGCGGCCGGACCGAACTGCCGCTGTACGCCGGGTCGGACGCGGGCCTGATGCTGCTCGGCGGTGAGCCGTTCGAGGAGGAGCTCATCATGTGGTGGAACTTCGTCGGGCGCACCAACGAAGACATCGCACAGGCCCGTTCGGACTGGATGGACAGTTCGCGCTTCGGCGAGGTGAAGGGCTATGACGGCGACCGGATCCCCGCGCCGGACTTGCCGCCGGTGCCGTTGAAGCCGCGGGGACGGGTGCGTTGACCAGGGCGGTTGCTGTCGTCAGGGGCACAGCTCCCAGGAGTGCCTCTGCGGTCACCAACCGCAGCACCACCAGGGACGCAGCCAAGCTGCTTCAAGAGACCCTGAGTCCGCGGAAGGTTCCCGGATTGCGCAACGCCGGGCGATTTCTCCAGTGGCGGGGCGAAAGAAGCGTGGATAGAACGGGAGACACGCACACACGCGGGACAAGTGTCCCGCTGAAATGGAGAAGAAAATGGCCGCTGAGTCATTCTCTGCCGCGGGGGATACTTCTGGGACCGGCGAACCTCTGCTTTCGACGTCGGTTCACTGGGGCACCGCGCAGCTCCACGCCCTGACGCACGCCCTGCCCCACGACCCGCACGCCCCGCCGCCGCAGGCAGCCGACCACGACGCGGACGACTTTCCTTCGGAGCGGACCGCGCACAACGCCGCCGACGGATCCTCGGAACAGACGGCGCACTACGCCGACGACGGGCCACCCGAACAGACGGCGTCCGGCATGGACGACGACGCGCTGGAAGAGCTCATACGCGTCGCCGTGGTGTCCAGGCCCCTGGACGACGTCGTCGACCTCGTCACCCTCCTGGAGCAGTCACCTGACGGCGTGGCGACAGCCGCCTCGGTGCTCCGCCTGGCCGCCGTGGCCCGCTCCGTCGACGACGTCTCCCGGCTGGTGGAACTGATGGGCCCGCCGGAACACGCCGCCGAGCACATGGACGAGGCAATTCGGCACGCCGCCGAGGAACGGCCCATTCCGGAGGTGAGCCGTCTCGTTCACCTGCTCTCCCAGCCCCCGCACGATCCGCACAGCGGCGCCGAGGCGATGCATGCCGCCGGTACGACCAGATCTGTCGAGGATCTGATGAAGCTGATGGACAGCCTGCGAGAACGCAAGGACGCCGACAGCGCCGACGCCGGCCCCCCGGCCATGCCGATCGCGCCGCCGCCGGCCGAGCCCGTCAGCCCCGCACCCGTCCCGGCTGCCCCGGCCATGCACGCACGAGGCACAACACCCCTGGTGTGGCTGCGTCGTATGGCAGGTGTACTTCTTCTGCTCTGTGCGGCGGCCCATTTCCCGCTGAACTGGTCGGACGCGTCCACCCTCGGTCTCTCCGCCGCGCTCGGCGTATCCGTCATCTGCGCTCAGGCGGGGGCGGCACTGTGCCTGAGCAGGTCACCGGTCGTGGCCGTGGCGAGCACCCTGGTGGCAGGTGCGCTGGTCGTCAGCCACCTCGTGGATGATCAGGTCGACTCCAGAACGCTCGCCTACGTGTTGCGGCCTGACGGGGTGACAGCAGCGCTTCCCGCCCTGTCGGCGGTAGTTGCGACGCTGGCCTCCCTGCTGGTCGTGGCGTTCACGGTCGCCGGCCCCCGGGCCGGGGCGAAGCGGGAACCCGCCCCGCGTAGCTAGGCGTACACGAGGAGATGCTCGCGCTGATCGACGACATCGCCGATGAGCGCGAGCCGGAAGCAGCGGAAGTGCGGGGCGTTCGCCGGGAGTTCGGCGATCTCCAGCGCCCCTCAGTCGTCGGAGCCGAGCGCCGCGATGAGCCACGTGTCGATGGCCGGTAGCGCCTCGGGTCCGCTGTCCTGCTCCACCGAGCCGACCAGATTCGGCGATGGAGACCGCCTGCAGCGACGCTCGCCGGGCGGCATCGGCCGCCGCCCTGGGTTCTTGTCGGTCGCCGGCGGCAGGAGCGGCCGGGCGTGTCCGTGGTGCGCGGCCACCAGGTGGACGATGAGGTCCGTATCCAGGCACTGCGTGTGTGCCGGCCTGGTGGCGGGCCAAGTCCCGTACGGCCAAGGGCAGACGACGGCGGTCGCTCTGTGCTGCTGCCGGATGGCTGACGTCGCGAGTAACAAGCAGGGGGAACGCACAGTCTGTTCGCGTGTAGGCACAAGCAACTGCCCAGGTGCAGCAGTCGGCAGCTCAGCGCGAGATACGGCGAACGGCATGTCGGGAGTTCGCTGCGCAGGCAAACCTACTCGGCGACCACCATCGGCAATATCCCCAAATCCTCGGCGGCGTGAGCGACGTCGACTTGCATACCGAGGGGGGGGGCGGGGCCCACCCCCGCGGGGCGCCCC
>NZ_JBHYIG010000335.1:833-9905 GCF_042740015.1 Streptomyces sp. NPDC059037 | reverse complement strand
GATATTGTTCTCGTTCACAGCCACCGGGGCGCCCCCCCCACTGCCGCGGCGGGGGACCACGGCCCCCCCCCTTTTTCTCCCCGGCTTCTCATGTCTTGTGGCTGCGGGCCGTTTGTGGCCGGTCGCGCAGTTCCCCGCGCCCCTAAAGGGGCTCCAGCTAGGCCACGTTCACTCGCTGGCCCGGCGGGGCCGCCTCAAGCCAAGCCAGGAAACCCGTCAGCGCGTCCTCGCCCATCGCCAGTTCGAGGCGTACGCCGCGGTGGAGACAGCCCAGCACGATCGCGTCGGAGAGCAGGGCCAGCTCTTCCTCGCCGTCCGGTGCCCGTCGGTCGACGACCTCGATGGCCGAACGCTCGAGGACCCGGCGCGGCCGGGGAGCGTACGAGAAGACGCGGTACCACTCGATCCGGTCGCCGTTGTAGCGGGCCACCCCGTAGCCCCAGCCCTTGCCGGAGGTGTCGCCCTTCTCCGGGGCGTTCCAGCGCAGGCTGCAGTCGAAGGTGCCGCCGGACCGCTGGATCAGCCGGCGGCGCAGTCCGAAGACGAAGAGCCCCACCAGTACCAGCGCGACCAATACGAGTCCGCACACGAGCAGAGTGAGGATCATCGGCACCGACCTCCTCGCCTCTTCGAAACGGACCAACAGAATTGCACCCGCATTGCCTCAGCCGCGACCCGCTCCGGATTGCTCCGGATCAGGCCGCGGCTGAGTCACGTCAACGCCGACACGCTGGGTTCAGCGCGTCGCCACCGCCCGCAGTCGGACGTCCGCGCGACGCTCGGCGGAGGCGTCGGCCTCCGACTTCGCGCGCTCGAGCGCCCGCTCCGCGCGCTGGACATCGATCTCGTCCGACAGCTCGACGATCTCAGCAAGCAGTGACAGCTTGTTGTCCGCGAAGGAGATGAATCCTCCGTGGACGGCGGCGACGACAGTGTTGCCGTCGCTCGTACGAATGGTCACCGGGCCCGACTCCAGCACACCCAGAAGCGGCTGGTGACCGGGCATGACGCCGATGTCGCCGGACGTGGTGCGCGCGACGACCAGGGTGGCCTCGCCGGACCAGACACTGCGGTCCGCGGCGACCAGCTCGACATGCAGCTCAGCAGCCAAGGGTGGCTCCTCGGGTCACCACCCGGCGGCTTCGCCGGGTGTTGGGTCAAATTCTAGTGGGCGTACCGGGAGGGGCGGGACGCGCCCACCCCTCCCATGAGTCAAGGACTCAGGAGACGCCGAGCTCCTTGGCCTTCGCCTTGAGGTCCTCGATGCCACCGCACATGAAGAACGCCTGCTCGGGGAAGTGGTCGTACTCACCGTCGATGATCGCGTTGAACGCGGCGATCGACTCGTCGAGCGGCACGTCCGAACCGTCCAGGCCGGTGAACTGCTTGGCGGCGTGGGTGTTCTGCGACAGGAAGCGCTCCACGCGACGGGCGCGGGAGACGACCAGCTTGTCCTCTTCGCTCAGCTCGTCGATACCGAGAATCGCGATGATGTCCTGGAGGTCCTTGTACTTCTGCAGGATTCCCTTGACGCGCATGGCGGCGTCGTAGTGGTCCTGCGCGATGTAGCGCGGGTCCAGGATGCGGGACGTCGAGTCCAGCGGGTCCACCGCCGGGTAGATGCCCTTCTCCGAGATCGGACGCGACAGCACGGTCGTCGCGTCGAGGTGCGCGAAGGTCGTGGCCGGGGCCGGGTCGGTGAGGTCGTCCGCGGGGACGTAGATCGCCTGCATCGAGGTGATCGAGTGACCACGCGTCGAGGTGATGCGCTCCTGGAGGAGGCCCATCTCGTCGGCCAGGTTCGGCTGGTAACCCACCGCGGAGGGCATGCGGCCGAGCAGGGTCGAGACCTCGGAGCCGGCCTGCGTGAAGCGGAAGATGTTGTCGATGAAGAACAGCACGTCCTGCTTCTGCACATCGCGGAAGTACTCCGCCATGGTCAGACCGGCAAGGGCGACACGCAGACGCGTGCCCGGCGGCTCGTCCATCTGACCGAAGACCAGGGCGGTCTTGTCCAGAACGCCCGACTCTTCCATCTCGTCGATGAGGTCGTTGCCCTCACGGGTGCGCTCGCCGACACCGGCGAACACGGAAACGCCCTCGTGCAGCTTGGCCACACGCATGATCATTTCCTGGATGAGGACGGTCTTGCCGACGCCCGCACCACCGAACAGACCGATCTTTCCACCCTTGACGTACGGGGTGAGAAGGTCGACGACCTTCAGGCCGGTCTCGAACATCTCGGTCTTGGACTCGAGCTGGTCGAAGGCCGGGGCCTTGCGGTGGATCGCCCAGCGCTCGGTGACGTCCTTCTCGGCCTCCGGCTCGTTCAGGATCGCGCCGAGGGTGTTGAACACCTTGCCCTTGGTGATGTCACCGACCGGGACGGTGATGCCGTCGCCGGTGTCGGTCACCGCGGCCTGGCGGACCAGACCGTCGGTGGGCTGCATGGAGATCGCGCGGACCACGCCGTCACCCAGGTGCTGGGCGACCTCGAGGGTCAGCGTCTTCTTGGCGCCGTCCAGAGCCGGGTCGGCGACCTCGACGTGCAGGGCGTTGTAGATGTCCGGCATCGCGTCGACGGGGAACTCCACGTCGACGACCGGGCCGATCACCCGGGCGACGCGGCCCGTGGCAACGGCCGTATCAACAGTGGTCGTCATTACTTGTCACTCCCCGCGGTCGCGTCGGCCAGGGCACTGGAGCCACCGACGATCTCGCTGATTTCCTGGGTGATTTCGGCCTGGCGGGCCGCGTTGGCAGAGCGGGTGAGCGCAGTGATCAGATCACCCGCGTTGTCGGTCGCCGACTTCATCGCGCGGCGCGTGGCGGCGTGCTTGGAAGCAGCCGACTGGAGCAGCGCGTTGTAGATGCGGCTCTCGACGTAGCGCGGCAGCAGGGCGTCGAGGACGTCCTCCGCCGACGGCTCGAAGTCGTACAGGGGACGGGCCTCGTCCGTCGTGCCCGCCTCCTTGGCCACCTCGTCGAGGCTCAGCGGGAGCAGCCGGGAACCGACCGCGTCCTGCGTCATCATCGAGATGAACTCGGTGTAGACGATGTGGAGTTCATCCACGCCGCCCTCGGCCGAGTCCTTCTCGATGGCCTCGATCAGGGGTCCGGCGATCACCTTGGCGTCCGCGTAGGAAGGGGCATCCGTGAAGCCCGTCCACTGCCCGGCGATCTTGCGCTCACGGAAGTTGTAGTGCGCGATGCCACGGCGGCCGACGATGTACGTGTCGACCTCCATGCCCTGGCCCTGCAACTTCGCGGTGAGCTGCTCCGCACCCTTGATGGCGTTGGAGTTGAAGGCGCCGGCCAGACCGCGGTCGCTCGAGAGGAGCAGGACAGCGGCCCGGGTCGGAGCCTCGGCCTCGGTGGTCAGCGGGTGCTTGTCGCTCGCACCCGTGGCCACCGCGGTGACCGCGCGCGTGAGCTCGGTCGCGTACGGAGTGGAGGCCGCCACCTTGCGCTGTGCCTTGACGACACGCGAGGCGGCGATCATCTCCATCGCCTTGGTGATCTTCTTGGTCGCGGTGACGGATTTGATGCGACGCTTGTAGACCCGGAGCTGGGCTCCCATGAGTCAGGTCCCTTCCGTCGTCACTTGGACACGTCGACGGCGGCCGGAGCGTCCTCGCCGAGCAGCTTGCCGTCCGACGTCTCGAACTGCTTCTTGAACTCCGCGACGGCGTCAGCCATGGCCGTGATCGTGTCGTCGGACATCTTGGCGCCCTCCTTGATGGAGGTCATGAGGCCCTGCTCCTTGCGGTGCAGGTGCTCGAGCAGCTCGGTCTCGAAGCGCCGGATGTCGGCGACCGGGACCTCGTCCATGCGGCCCGTGGTGCCGGCCCAGATGGAGACGACCTGGTCCTCGGTGGCCATCGGCTGGTACTGCGGCTGCTTGAGCAGCTCGACCATCCGCTGACCGCGCTCGAGGGAGGCCTTCGACGCGGCGTCCAGGTCGGAACCGAAGGCGGCGAACGCCTCGAGCTCACGGAACTGGGCGAGGTCCACGCGGAGGCGTCCGGACACCTGGCGGATCGCCTTGTGCTGCGCGGAACCACCGACTCGGGAGACGGAGATACCGACGTTCAGCGCGGGGCGCTGACCGGCGTTGAACAGGTCCGACTCCAGGAAGCACTGGCCGTCGGTGATGGAGATGACGTTGGTCGGAATGAACGCCGACACGTCGTTCGCCTTGGTCTCGACGATCGGGAGACCCGTCATCGAGCCCTTGCCCATCTCGTCCGACAGCTTCGCGCAGCGCTCGAGCAGACGCGAGTGCAGGTAGAAGACGTCACCCGGGTAGGCCTCGCGCCCCGGCGGGCGGCGGAGCAGCAGGGACACGGCGCGGTAGGCGTCGGCCTGCTTCGAGAGGTCGTCGAAGACGATGAGGACGTGCTTGCCCTCGTACATCCACTGCTGGCCGATGGCCGAACCGGTGTAGGGCGCCAGGTACTTGAAGCCCGCCGGGTCGGACGCCGGGGCGGCGACGATGGTCGTGTACTCGAGCGCGCCGGCCTCTTCCAGGGCACCGCGCACGGAGGCGATGGTGGAGCCCTTCTGACCGACGGCGACGTAGATGCAGCGCACCTGCTTGTTCACGTCGCCCGAGCGCCAGTTGTCGCGCTGGTTGATGATCGTGTCGACGGCCAGGGCGGTCTTGCCCGTCTGGCGGTCGCCGATGATCAGCTGACGCTGGCCACGGCCGATCGGGGTCATCGCGTCGACGGCCTTGTAGCCGGTCTCCATCGGCTCGTGCACCGACTTGCGGTCCATGACCGTGGGGGCCTGCAGCTCGAGGGCGCGGCGGCCGGACGTCTCGATCTCGCCGAGGCCGTCGATCGGGTTGCCGAGCGGGTCGACGACGCGGCCGAGGTAGCCCTCGCCCACCGCGACGGACAGGACCTCGCCGGTACGGGTGACCGGCTGGCCCTCTTCGATGCCGCTGAACTCGCCGAGGACGACGGCGCCGATCTCGCGCTCCTCAAGGTTGAGGGCGAGACCGAGGGTGCCGTCCTCGAACTTCAGCAGCTCGTTGGCCATGGCCGAGGGGAGGCCCTCGACCTTCGCGATGCCGTCACCGGCAACGGTGACCGAACCGACCTCCTCGCGCGAGGCCGCGTCCGGCTTGTACGCCTGGACAAAGTTCTCCAGTGCGTCCCGGATCTCCTCCGGCCGGATCGTGAGCTCCGCCATCTGGGTTCCCTGCTCTCCTTGTTGGGCCCGAAGTTTCACTTTGGGGGTCTGGGGACTCCCCCCAAGTAAGAGGTGAATCCTCTGCACGGCCCAACTAGGGCCGTAATTACTACGTCTTGCGTTACTGCTAGCTCGCCATGCGGCGGTGCGCGTCCTCGATGCGGTCCGCGATGCTGCCGTTGATGATCTCGTCGCCGACCTGCACCGTGATCCCGCCGAGGACCTCGGGGTCCACGTCGAGGTTCAGGTGCATCTGCCGGCCGTAGACCTTCGCCAGGACGGCGCCGAGGCGCTGCTTCTGCTGGTCCGAGAGCGGCACAGCAGAGGTGACGACGGCGACCATCCGGTTCCGGCGGTCCGCGGCCAGCTTGGAGAGGGCCTCGAGTCCGTCTTCCAGGCTACGTCCACGGGGCGCGGTCACAAGGCGCTCCACGAGCCGCTCGGTCACCGCGTTGGCCCGGCCGCCGAGCAGGCTGCGCAGCAGCTCGCTCTTGGCCGCGCCCGTGGCGCCGCGGTCGGTGAGCGCGGACCGGAGGGCGGGGTTCGAGGTGACGATCCGGCCGAACCGGAACAGCTCGTCCTCGACGTCGTCAAGCGCGCCGGACTTCTGCGCACCGGTCAGGTCGGCGAGGTTGGCGAGCTCCTCGAGGGCGTCCACCAGGTCACGCGACTGCGACCAGCGCGAGCGGACCATGCCGGCCACCAGGTCGGCGGTCTCGCCGCCCACCTGCCCGCCGAGCAGCCGCCCGGCGAGCTCGGCCTTGGACTCGCCGCTCTGCGACGGGTCGGTCAGGACCCGGCGCAGCGAGACCTCACGGCCCAGGAGCGCGGTGACAGCGGCCAGCTCGTCCGCGAGCTTCTTCGCGTCGACCGACGTGTTGTCGGTCAGCGCGTCGAGGCGCTCGCGCGCGGCGGCCGTGGCCTCGCGGCTAGCTCCGTGCGCTGTCATCGAGTGGCCTCGGCCTTCTCCTCGAGCTCGTCGAGGAAACGGTCGATCGTGCGGCTCTGCCGGGCGTGGTCCTCGAGGGACTCGCCGACGAGCTTGCCGGCCAGGTCGGTGGCCAGCTGGCCCACGTCCTGACGCAGCGTCTGCGCGGCGGCCTTGCGGTCGGCGGCAAGCTGCGCGTGGCCTGCGGCGACGATCTCCTCGCGCTGACGCTGGCCCTCGGCCCGCATCTCGGCGATGAGCTGGGCGCCCTGCTCCTGCGCCTCCTGGCGCAGACGCGCGGCCTCGTGCCGGGCCTCGGCGAGCTGAGCCTTGTACTGCTCAAGCACGCTCTGGGCCTCGGTCTGAGCGGCCTCGGCCTTTTCAATACCGCCTTCGATCGCCTCACGGCGCTCGTCCAGAACCTTGTTGATGTTCGGGAGGAGCTTCTTCCAGAAGAAGAAGAAGACGATGGCGAAGGCGATGGTGCCGACGAGCAGCTCGGGGCCCGGCGGGATGAGCGGGTTCTGCTCCTCCGCATGCTCGGCCGCCAGCTGTACCAGGTTGGCGATCACATCAGTGCCTTTCGTCGAACGGGCTAATCGTCTTGGGCGATCAGGAGCCGTAGACGAACGGCATGACGATGCCGATGAGGGCGAGCGCCTCACAGAAGGCGAAGCCGAGGATCTGGTTGGCGCGGATCAGGCCGGCAGCTTCGGGCTGACGCGCCCGGGCCTCGGTGCCCTTACCGAACACGATGCCGACGCCGATGCCCGGGCCGATGGCCGCGAGGCCGTAGCCGATGGAGCCGAGGGCCTTGATGTCACCCTGGAGGGCGGCGAGCTCGAGAGTCGCGGACATGCCGTTACTTCCTTCTCTTTCATGGACCGGTGGGGGTTGGCCACCGGGCGCTTAGGGGGTTGCGGGGAGGGTGCTCAGTGGTGCTCGGCGAGAGCGCCCTGGATGTACGAGCAGGCGAGGAGCACGAAGACGTACGCCTGGACGGCCTGCACGAAGAGCTCGAAGAGGACCATGCCGATGGTCATCACGAAGGAGACACCGGCGGCCGGGATCAGCCAGCTGTTCAGCAGGTACCAGGAGGCGACGGTGAACATCACCAACATCAGGTGACCGGCGAACATGTTGGCGAAGAGTCGCACCGCGTGCGTGAAGGGGCGCACCAGGAGGTTCGAGAAGAACTCGATGAACGACACGAGCCACTTGATCGGGCCAAGCGAGCTGTCGTAGCCGGTGACGTTCTTCCAGCCGCCGACGAAGCCGTGCCTCTTGAAGGTGAGCGGCACCCAGATCAGGTAGACGATCGCCGCGAGCACCGCCGGGTAGGCGATGATCGACGAGACCGGGAACTGGGTCAGCGGGATCACGGACCAGATGTTCATGATCCAGATGAAGAAGAACAGTGAGACCATGAAGGGGACGTACTTCTCGCCCTCCTTCTTGCCCATCGTCTCGTAGACGATGCCGCGGCGAACGAAGTCGTAACCGGCCTCAGCTGCCATCTGCAGCTTGCCCGGGACGACCTTCGCCTTGCCGAAAGCGGCATAGAAGAAAGTGATGACGACGAGCGTGGTCAGCAGAGCGAGCAGCATGACCTTGTTGAACTCGAACCCACCGACGGTGAACATCGGCTTGAAGAGGAACGAGTGCAGGCCCGGAGCCGGGAAGCCACAGCCGTTGTCGGACATGATCCGACAGCTCCAGTCAAAGGCGAGCTCAGTTTGGTCAGCACTCACCGCGGGCTCCTTCGGCGTGACGCATAGGTACGGCAACCTCGTTGTCGTGTCGGCGCGGCGCGCAGCCGCGATTCGGCACCAGACTGGTGTTTCGGATGTGGGCGCGGCGTTCAGGCATCGAGCCTCGCGATCGTGCAGGCGTCAGCTCAGATGCCCGCGCCAGCAGTGCCGCAGTTGGCACCGGACGATAGCAGCATCTCGAACGGCCATTTATCCCGCCCCTACCCTTCACGTCGAGGACCCCGACTTCTCCGGCTTGTCCTTCTGCTCGGAGTCGGGTTCCACGTAAAGGATCTTCGCCTTCATGTGTGCGCGAGCCTGCGCCGCCATCCACGTAATGGTCGCAACCACAAGAGCGGCGGCGAAGGCCTTCGGATTGAAGAGCGTGGTGTCCTTGAACAGGCCCATGAAGATGAGAAGCAGCAGCAGTTGGGCGACGTAGAGCATCATGCCCATCGCCTGGAACAACTGGGGCAGCGATTTCGCCGTCTTCTGCAGGACAAACAGGCCGATCCCCATGAAGGCGATGACCACCACGGTGCCGACGACGGAACCGATCGCTCCCTTGCCACCCGCAACCACACCACTAATGACGGCGACAACGGCGCCGACAGCAGCCGTGGGCACGGCGGTCTGAAGGAGATTTCGGGCGTCTTGAGACGGCATGGCGGCAGCTCCGCTTACTGATGGGGGCAGGGTGTCGTCATGGACGAGCGTAGTCCGGGGTCGAGGGTGTCCCTCGGGCCAACGGACCGTCGCATTACGGCCCTTCGGCTCTATCCCCTGGTTTCGTGAACGGTATCACAAACTATTTGATGAGGTCTTTACCTGTCAGGTGTGCTCGCCATCACACATGAGACTGAGCCTGCGCGTCTGTGCACTCCGCGAGGCAAGTTGTCTGGTATTGGGCGATTTCACCCTCGCCCCGTCAGCTCGACGAGCCGGCCTTGCGCCGATCCTCGAAGCGCGAGCGAGTGCCGACGGCGGTCGCTCCGTTGACGTCCGCGTCGACCGGAGGAAGGAGATCCACCTCCGCTTCGGTCTCTCCCTGCTCATCCGTCCCGGCTGTCGCGTTCGTCTCATCGCCCGCGTCGCCGCCGGCCGCGGCGGCCCGGCGGCGGCGCCGGGAGCGCGGCGGCACGAACGACTCCGCCCAGCGCGGAATGTGCGGGGTGAAGCGCGGCAGCAGGAGCA
>NZ_JBHYIG010000335.1:0-823 GCF_042740015.1 Streptomyces sp. NPDC059037 | reverse complement strand
CGCTGAGCGCCGGAGCGTGTGTGTCCGAGCCCGCCCCGCGCGCGCCCCGCGGCGCCCCCCCCCGGGGCGCCGGCGCGGTGCGCGGCGCGCCACCCACGACTCCGCCCAGCGCGGAATGTGCGGGGTGAAGCGCGGCAGCAGGAGCAGCACCAGGCCCACGGAGCTGAGCGCGACGATGCCGAGCAGGATCCACATGCTCGTGGAGTGGACCGAGTACGCGACCGTCCCGAAGGCGATGAGCGCCGACCAGAAGTACATGATCAGCACCGCGCGGCTGTGCGAGTGGCCGATCTCAAGGAGCCGGTGGTGCAGGTGCCCGCGGTCGGCGGCGAACGGCGACTTTCCGTTCCACGTACGGCGGACGATGGCGAGCACCAGGTCGGCGAACGGGATCGCGATGATCGTCAGCGGCATCAGGAGCGGGATGAAGACGGGGAGCATCGCGTGGGTGGCGTCGCGGGTGCCGCCGAAGTTCAGCTTCAGGGCGTCACCGTCGATCTGCCCGGTGGCGGAGATCGCCCCCGCCGCCAGGATCAGACCGATCAGCATCGAGCCCGAGTCCCCCATGAAGATCCTGGCGGGATGGATGTTGTGCGGCAGGAAGCCCACACACATGCCGATCAGGATCGCGGCGAAGAGCGTCGCGGGGGCCGCGGCCTCGATGCCGTAGCCGTACCAGAGGCGGTAGGCGTAGAGGAAGAACGCCGCTGCGGCGATGCACACCATGCCCGCGGCCAGGCCGTCGAGGCCGTCCACGAAGTTCACGGCGTTGATGGTGATGACGACGAGCGCGACCGTCAGGAGCGTGCCCTGCCCCTGGTCC
>NZ_JBHYIG010000334.1:0-10003 GCF_042740015.1 Streptomyces sp. NPDC059037 | reverse complement strand
GGCGGCGGGGGGGGGGGGGGGGGGGGCGCGGCCCCCCGCGTCGCCGGCGGGTGGGGGGTGCTCACCCCCCCCGGGGCCCGACAGCAAGACCGTCTGGTGCGAGCTGGGGGAGGGGTGATGCAGCCGTACCGCCTTCTCGGAGTCCTTCTCACCCGCCTCCTCGCCCGGTTCCTGCCCGGCACGGGCGCACGCCGTGCCCACGCTGCGACGGAAGAGCCCCCGCCCAAGCCGAGGTCAAGCCGGCCGCATCCCGAACCGCGCGCCCAAGCACTTCCCCGCAGCCCGTACGCACGCGAGGTCACCGAGGATCGCCCCATCGACGTCAGCGGCACCCCTCTCGCTCGCCCCTACTACCGCGCCGCCGAACGCTGCCTGCTGCAGGCGGAACGACGACTGGCGCCGGCCCTCGCGCTGGAGGGCGTGGACTACGGCCCGGCAGTCATCCACGGCGTGGCGCTGCCCGTCTGAGGGGCGCTGTCCCACGGGTGCGATCCTGGCCCCATGAAGACCATTGGCCTCATTGGCGGCATGAGCTGGGAGTCCAGCGCCGCGTACTACCGGCTGCTCAACGAACTCGTACGCGAGCGCCTAGGCGGACTGCACTCCGCCCGCTGCGTGCTGTACTCCGTCGACTTCGCGGAGATCGAGGAGCTGCAGGTCGCGGGGGAGTGGGAGCGGGCGGGCGAGCTGCTCGCCGCTGCCGCCAAGGGAGTTGAGGCCGCCGGCGCGGACCTCGTGCTGATCTGCACCAACACCATGCACAAGGTCGCCGACCAGGTACAGGGCGCCCTCTCCGTGCCGCTGCTCCACCTCGCGGACGCGACCGCCGATGCCGTGCTCGACGCAGGCGTGCGGCGCGTGGCGCTGCTCGGTACCGCGTTCACCATGGAGCAGGACTTCTACCGGGAGCGGCTCACCGCGCGGGGGCTGGATGTCCTGGTGCCGGATGCGGAAGGGCGGGCGCTCGTCCACCGGGTGATTTACGAGGAGTTGTGCGTGGGGGTGGTGCGGGACGAGTCCCGCGCGGCGTACCAGGGGGTCATCGCCGATCTCGTACGTGACGGCGCCGAGGGCGTGATCCTGGGCTGTACGGAGATCGAGCTGCTCATCTCCCAGGAACACAGCGAGGTCCCGCTGTTTCCGACCACCCGGATCCACGCGGAGGCAGCCGTCGCGGCCGCGCTGCACAGCTGAAGAAGCAGAGCTGAGAAGCAGAGCTGAGAAAAAGCAATCGCCGGACGGGCAGCTCAACTCATTGAGCCCGTCCGGCGATTGAGGACAGCTTGGGCAACACTCGGGGTCACTCCTCGACGGTCAGACCCTTGCGGAGCTTGACGAGAGTTCGTGACAGCAGTCGCGACACATGCATCTGGGAGATGCCCAGCTCGTCGCCTATCTCCGACTGCGTCATGTTGGCGACGAAGCGGAGCGAGAGAATCTTGCGGTCGCGCGGCGGCAGTTCGGCGATCAGCGGCTTCAACGACTCGACGTACTCGATGCCTTCGAGCCCGTGGTCCTCGTAACCGATGCGGTCCGCGAGCGCACCCTCGGAGTCGTCCTCCTCCGGCTGGGCGTCCAGCGAGCTTGCCGTGTACGCGTTGGAGGCGGCCATGCCCTCAACGACCTCGTCCTTGGAGATGCCCAGGCGCTCGGCGAGCTCGCCCACCGTGGGGGCGCGATCGAACTGCTGGGCGAGTTCGTCGCCCGCCTTGGCGAGGTCCAGTCGGAGTTCCTGAAGGCGGCGCGGCACGCGCACCGACCAACTCGTGTCGCGGAAGAAGCGCTTGATCTCACCGACGATGGTCGGCATGGCGAAGGTGGGGAACTCGACGCCGCGGCTGAGCTCGAAGCGGTCGATCGCCTTGATCAGGCCGATGGTGCCGACCTGGATGATGTCCTCCATCGGCTCGCTGCGGGAGCGGAACCGGGAGGCGGCGAACTTCACCAGGGCGAGGTTGAGTTCGACCAGCGTGTTGCGGACGTACGCGTACTCGTGCGTGCCTTCCTCGAGCGACTCGAGGCGTTCGAAGAGCGTCTTGGACAGAGCCCTCGCGTCCAGCGGCCCGACCTGGTCGTACGGCGGGATCTCGGGCAGATCTGCGAGCCCGTTCTCCAGGGCTTCCACATCCGGCGCGACCAGGGTCGCTTCGGTGCGAGGGCCGGGGAGTGCTGCCTCGACGCGGGTCGGCGGGAGTGTCGACGTCGCTTGGTCAGTATGCGATTCGTCGAGCCGGGGTGACATGGTGTCCTCCATCGTTCTCGGCATATGGCTGCCGATGCCAATACGTGCACTGCGGTGTGCGGCGCCTCCAAAGCCGTCCGTGTTGATTGCTGTCTCTTCTACCCCTACCCGCTTCCACAGCTCAGTCGCAAGTGCGTTCTGCGGCGAAATGTCCGAATTCAGGGGGATGTTCGGGTACCCGAGGGCGTACGGAAGGCGTAATGTTCAAGGGCGTCATCAACAGCCACGACGGTCGGAAGTGAGTGACGGAATGGACCGCGGGACGGTCGGCAGCGCACATCGGGGCCGACTTCTGGTCGAAGTGCGAGGAGAGGGCCCGAGTGCCGTCGTGACTCCGGCGGGTGAGTTGGATCACCACACCGCCGATCTGTTGCGTGAGCCACTCGAGAGCTGCCTCGACGACGGCTTCTCGCGCCTTGTCATCGATTGTTCGGGGCTGGAGTTCATGGACTCCACGGGACTCAACGTGCTTCTCGGCGCCCGGCTCAAAGCCGAGGCCGCGGGAGGTGGAGTCCATTTGGCAGGGATGCAGCCGGTGGTGGCCCGGGTCTTCGAGATCACCGGGGCCGAAGCGGTCTTCACCGTCCACGAGACGCTAGAAGCGGCGCTGACCCTCTGAGCGGGGCGCCCGCTGACGGTGCGTACTCAAGAGTTACGCGCCAGTTGTCTCTGCGTGATCGTCGCGTTACCAGCGTCACACGGGCCGCACCGAATAAGTGGGTGTTCTCACGGTTCGGCCGGGCAGGAGACACCCTGGATCCGTCAGCAGAAGTCCGGTCAGGAGTCCCCTCGGAAGTCGCGTCAGAAGTCTCTAAAACAATCTTGTCCAGTTTCTTGTCCAGAGTCCCCTTGTCGGTGAGGTGAAGCGCTGATGAGCACCACCCGGCCTTACTCGCCGGGCGACCGCGGCCCGGAGTCGGAGGCCGCCGTCGCGGACGCTCCTGAGGGTCCGGCCTCCGCGGCTGCGGTCGGTCAGGGTCGCCAGGTCCGCAGGCTGAGCCTGAACGGCGCGAGCGGCATCGTCCCGCTCGCCCGGGACTTCGCGCGGCAGGCCCTGCAGGCGTGGGGCTGGCTGCCCGCGGCGGGCGCCGATCAGCGCGCGGCCGCGGAGGATGTCCTCCTCGTCGTCTCCGAGCTGGTGACCAACGCGTGTCTGCACGCCGAGGGTCCGGACGAGCTGTGGCTCTCCTCCGACGCCAAGGTGCTGCGCATAGAGGTCTCCGACCGCGGCGCGGGCCAGCCGGCGCCGCGCACGCCGCACCGCGCGGGGCGGCCCGGCGGGCACGGGATGTTCATAGTGCAGCGGCTCTGCCTGGACTGGGGGGTCGTCAGGACCCCCGGTGTCTCCGGCAAGACGGTGTGGGCTGAGCTGAGCGCGCCCGTGTAGTGCGCGCTCGGGCCGCCCTGTGTAGCGCCCGCCCAATTCCCCCTTGGGTTACCCACGGTTCGTTCACGCGCCGGATCACTACAGATCCGGCGCGTTCTTTGTCTTCCCTCGGCAAGGCCCCGGGCGTACCTTGAGCGCCCAATCTGATGTGCCGTCAGTAAATCCGCACCCCGCGGCACGCCACGACCGGCATGAGGGGAACTTGAGGTGTCTCACCAGAAACGCAGGGCCGCACTCGCGCTCGCCACGGCTCTGGCCGGTGGCTCGGCGGTGCTGATGGCCGCCCCCGCCGCGCAGGCCGAGGTCCAGGATGTCAACTACCAGTGCAAGACGCCCATCGGGAACAAGGGCGCGGTCTCGCCGATCGACATCAAGAGCGTCAAGAGCGGCAGCGGCTACAAACTCACCATGTCCTTCCAGAAGGGCGTCTCCTCCAGCCCCGTGGAGCTCGGCAAGGGCGCGATGAAGCCGAGCGCGCTGATCAAGCTGGGCGGTGCCGAGAGCGGCACGGTCCCGGTCTCCGGGGCGCCCAACGACAAGGCGATCCCCGCCAACACCCCCATCAAGATCAGCGATCTGACCGGGACGTACACGCCGAAGAAGAGCGGCAAGGTCACCTTCACCGCCGGTGTCCTGACCATCAAGGCGCTCGGTACGACGACGACGTGCACTCCGTCCAACAGCCCCAAGCCCTCGCTCTCCCTGGACGTGAAGGGGTCGGGCGGCGGCACCACAGGCGGCGGATCGAGTGACGACAGCGGCTCCGGCGGCTCGGCGAGCGCCCCCTCCGGCGGCGACGAACTCCCGCAGACCGGACCCGCGGATTCCGCGATCGCGCTCGGCACCCTGGGCGGCACGGTGCTGCTCGCGGGCGCGGCCGGTGCGCTGTGGCTGACCCGCAGGAACCAGGCGGCGCGTTCGCGATAGGCGCGGTGCGCGGCGTCGTGGGGACGCGGTGACCGCGCGCGCCCTCATTCCGACCGCCGCGTACGACGCGTTCATCGCGTACGACGCCTCCCTGGCGCCCATCGCGTACGACGCGTTCATCGCGTACGAAGATCCAGGAGCCGCCGATGCCGTCGCTGCTGTCCGTTGCCCGCGCCCTCCCCCTGGCCGTGGCCTTACTGGTGACGGGCGCGGCCGTGGCGACGCCCGGGTACGCCGACGAGTCCGGAGCGTGGTCCGTCGCGCCATCGGCCGGAGGCGGGACGCGGCCCGCGAAGGACGGGCGGCCCTACTTCTATGTGGAGGGCACGCCCGGTTCCGTCCTCGAGGACACGGTGACGGTCACCAATCCGGGGTCGAAACCGCGCACGATCGAGCTGACCGGCGCGGACGCGGACAACACGCGGGGCGGCGCCTTCTCCCTGGGCCGGGGGAAGCCCACCGACACCGGCTCCTGGATCACCTTCGCCCGGCGCGAGGTGAAGGTGCCGCCGCGCACCCGCGCCGAGGTGCCGTTCAGCGTGAGCGTCCCCGAGGACGCCATACCGGGCGACCACCCCGGCGCTATCGTCGCGCGCGGCGGCGGGCGCGACGCGGGGGTGCGGGTGCATCTGCGGGTCAGCGGCCCGACGCTGTCCGCGCTGACGGTGGAGAAGGTGAAGGCGGAGGGTTCGCGCATCACGTACGACATCGTGAACCGCGGCAACACCGTCCTGACCCCGAAGCTGGCGGTCCGCGCCGATGGCCTCTTCGGCACCCTCCTGGACCGCCCCGCCCGCCCCCTCCCCATCGAACTCCTCCCCGGCCGCAGGGTCACCCTGACGGAACCGTGGCAGGACGCCCCTTCCCTCGACTCCGCCGATGTGACCCTCACGGTGACGGCGGCGGGCGATGCCAGGGACGAGGCGTCGGCCTCGGTGCGCTTTGTGCCGTGGGGCTGGGTGGCGGGGGTCGGGGCGGCACTCCTTGGGCTTGCGGGGGCGGCGTTCTGGTTCGTACGCAGACGTCGGGGGCCAGTGGGGGAACCACCGCCGGACGAGCTTGAACAGAGCAGTGCAGAGCGGGAGTTGACGTCAGCAGGGACGGGAAGGGGCGAGCAGCTGTGAACGGCTACCGGAAGGGGCTGCCCGCGTTGCTGGCAGTAGTGGCCCTGCTCGGCTTCGCGCTGATGCCGCAGGCGTCCGCCGCGGCCAAGCCAGAAGTAACCCTCTCCAAGGCCCAGGCCGGCAAGGGCGGCGACATCACCGTCAAGGGCAAGGCCTGGCGCCCCGACGCCCTCCTGATGATCCTCATCTGCGGCCAGGCCACCCCGGCCAGAGGCGTCCCCGGCGGCACGAACTCCTGCGCCAACGCGGAGGGCCTCGCCGTCACCACCAGGAGCGACGGCACCTTCACCAAGAAGCTCCCCGTGGCGGAGCCGCCGAAGCCGTGCCCCTGCGTGGTCCACGTGGCGACCGTCACGGGGGAGAAGGCCCAGGCGGACGCCCCCTTCAAGGTGGCCGGCCACCCGGTGGAAGCCCTGCCCAAGCAGCAGGGCGGCGGCAGGCTCTCCGTCCTCACCGACACCCGCCTGGAAGGATCCAGCGGCGTACTGACCTGGTTCGGCGCCCCCCCGTCCCGCAAGTTCGTCTTCACGGTGGGCAACGTCGGCTCCGCCCCCGTCAAGGACCCGATCTTCCAAGTGGGCTCCTCCCACGGCGTGTTCGCCCCGCAGTGGGAGGAGCAGCAGTGGCGCGGCACCATAGCCCCGGGCAAGAAGGCGCAGATCAAACTGCCGGTGGAGCTCTCGGCGGGAGCGCACGGCAACTACCTGGTCTCGCTGAAGTTCGGCGGCAAGGTCCTCGCCGAGCAGCCCTGGGGCGTCGGCCGCCCCTGGGGCGTCACCCTCTTCTGGATCCTGCTCTGCGTGGTCGTGCCGGCCGCCGTCTTCCGCATCGGCATGGCGGTGGTGGACAGGCTCCGTCCGAACCGCCGCGGTGGCGCGCGCGTCCGTACCGCGGGGCGGCACCGCACCGGCAGGCTCGCCGAACTCACCGACCGGCTGCCGAAGTTGCGGCTGCCTCAGGGGGCGGTCGCGGCGGATCAGGCGGCGCGCGGCAAGCAGCGTACGAAGCCGGCCGTCACGGAGGAACCCGGTACGCACACGACCGCCCTCCCGTGGTTCACCCCTGACACCGACCCCGGCGGGACCGCACCCGCCGGACAGCTCTCCGCACCGTCAGAGAACAGCCCGACGACGAATACGACGAAGGGAAACACGTGATCAGCAAACGACGGAGAGCGGGCGCGGCCTCGGTCTCGCTCCTCCTTGGCGGGGCGGGCATCCTGTTTGCGGCGGGCCCTGCGCAGGCGGCCGAGGTGGCGTACAAGACGGAGTGCATCCCGCCGGCGATCTCGGGTCTGCCGCCGGTGCAGGGCACCACGAAGGTGGAGATCACCGCGCCGGCCACCGCGAAGGTGGGCGACGAGGTCGAGGTCGTATGGAAGACGACCCAGGCCGCGTCCAAGAACCCGGACATCCTCGACCTCGACAAGGACACGGTGAAGCCGACCGGCACCATCAAGGTGGCGGGCGGTCAGACCGGGGACCTGGCGATGGCGGGCGAGCGGGTCAATCCGCCGATCAAGAAGAACAGCCCGATGGTCCTGTCCGACATGAAGGGCAAGCTGAAACTGACCAAGGCGGGCGACGTCACGCTCACCCCGGACGCGTACAACATCAACGTCAGCAAGCCGATGTCGACCGACACCAAGTGCACGCCGAAGGAGCAGGTGAAGGCGGGCGCGACCATCAAGGTGACGGACGGCGGCGGTAGTTCGGGCGGCGGTACGTCAGGTGGCTCGACCGGCGGCGACACCGGCGGGACGGGCGGTTCGTCGGGTGGCGACACCGGTGGTGACACCGGCGGCGACACGGGAGGCGACACGGGAGGCGGCTCGACCGGCGGCTCGACCGGCGGCTCCACCGGCGGTGGCGGCGGCGAGACCGACTTCACCGGCAAGGAAGTCCAGATCCCCTACAAGTGCAAGACGCCCATCGGCGACAAGGAAGCGACGTCCCCCGTCCAGATCGACGCGAAGAAGGACGGCGGGAACTACGGCCTGACCGTGCAGTTCAAGAAGTCCGTCATGGACAGCCCGGCCGACATCCCCGCGGACTCGGTGAAGCCGTCGATGGAGGTCAAGCTGGGCGGCGCGGACAAGGGCACGGTGCACGTCGAGGGCCCCACCAACAAGGAGCCCATCAAGTCCGGCGAACCGATCAACATCCCTGACCTGACCGGCACTTACAAGCCGGGCGCCGACGGTAAGTCGACGCTCTCGCCGGGCGTCCTGACGGTCGAGGCACTCGGTACGACGACGACCTGCACGCCGGCCAAGACGGAGGTGTCCCTGGAGATCGACACGGCGGCCCAGCCCGGCGGCGCGGCCGGCGGGTCCGGATCCGCGGGCGGCTCCGACACGGGCGGCTCGGCCGGGGGTTCGTCCTCTGGCGGTGGTGACCTCGCCGAGACCGGCGCCGACGACAACGGCGCGCTGCGGGCCCTGGGCCTGGTCGCCGGCACGGTGATCCTGCTGGGCGGCGCGGTGTTCACGTTCCTGCCGAGGCGGAGGGGCGGCCTGCGCTAGCGGTTCCCGGGGTGCGGGGTGGTCTCTCGGCCCCGCACCCCTTCGGGGAACTGCCCCTGGGTCGCTCTCCCGCCCGTTTCGGGCACGGCCGAAACATCTGGACCGTTCCGGCGCACATCCCCGACCTTGAGGTGTACGGGGAAGCACCGAACCCGACCAGCTCGGTGCGATCGGAACGGAGACATCAGATGACGGCGACGAGGAAGACCTTCGTTCGCGTCGGCACCGTCGCGGCTGCGGCCGTGCTCACGGCGGGCGGCGTGACGACGGCCCAGGCGGCCGGGTCCGGACCGGAGGCCAAGGGCACGTCCGGGTACTCCAAGTCGAGTGCCGGCTACGGCTACGCGTCCGCCAAGTGGAAGTGGAAGGGCCCGGGCTCGACGAGCAAGGTCAAGTTCTACGTGAAGGACAAGAGCTGCAGGGACGGCTACGACGCCTTCGCCTTCATGCAGTTCAAGGGGGCGGACGGCGCGGTCATCACCGGGAAGGCCCGTCCCGAGGACGAGACCTGCGGCAACGGGGGCATCAAGGAGACCCACCCCGGATTCAGCGACGGCTTCAACGTCAAGAAGGCCCGCGTGGTCGTGTGCAAGGACGACGTGTGGGGCAGCGGAGACACCTGCAAGAAGGGCAACTGGCACCGCAACCCCAAGGCCTGACCCGCGGGTCAGGCCCTCTATGACCGGATGTCCGGCCCTCTTCAGGCGAGGGCCGGGCATCTGGCGTTCAGGTGGGCAGCCATGCGGTGACCCTGTGACCCTGCCTAGGCGCTGTGCTCGCGCAACCACCCCAGCACTAATCGCCTCAACTTGGGCGACTTCAGGAGTACGCCCCCATGCGCCGCCCCCGGCTCGACGCACACGGTGGCGTCCTCCATCCCCAACACTCCCTGGGACCGGGCGAGTTCATCCGAGTGCGCGACCGGCACGAAGTCCCCCGCCGAGTGGGCGAGGAGCATGGGCGCGTCGTCCGGGCCCGACGCGTGTGACGTGGCGGCGAGGTCGCCCCACCGGTTCCAGCACGGCTGCCCGCCCCGGTCCGGCGAGCATCCCGCGAGCAGTCGGGCCGCCCGCCGCAGACCGCGCTGCGCGGACGAGGCTGCGGGCCGCCCGCCGTCCACCCAGGCGCGGTAGGGCGAGGCGACGGGGGAGAGCGCCACGACGCCGCGGACCCGTGTGCCGCCGGCCCCGTACGCCCCTGCGCTCAGGGCGAGATGGCCGCCCGCGGACGATCCGAGCACCAGCGGCCGCTCGCCCAACCGCCGCTCCACCCACCGCAGCGCCGCGAGCACGTCGTCGCGCTGCGCGGGCCAGGCGGCGTCGGTGGCGAGCCGGTAGTCGGTGTCGTACACGGTGAACCCCTGCCCGGCGAACCACCGGGCCCAGCCGCTCCAGTCGGTGTCCCGCACCCAGGACCCGCCGTGCAGGATCAGCAGGGCGGGGCCCCCGTCGCCGTACACGGTGAGGGTCTGCCGAGGGTGCCACCCGTACGGGAAGGTCTTGCCGGGCGGCGGCTCGGGAGCGGCCTGGACGGCGGCACTGGACGACAGCAACGCCACACAGAGGGCGAGGGCCGGCAACGTACGACGCATGGCCAGATGCTTCACCCGAAGCGGCCGTCACCGGTGGGGAAACGTTCCGCATCACCGCAGAGGGCTATGGAACGGCCCTGTGTTCGGTAGGAATGGCGGCCGGTCGCCGAAACGACGGCGAGGGCCCCGCCCCCGCGAACAGATAAACAAAACCCACACCACCAAAACCCCCACCAAAGGCGGGGGCGGGAGGAGGGGGTGATAGAGC
>NZ_JBHYIG010000333.1:0-10004 GCF_042740015.1 Streptomyces sp. NPDC059037 | reverse complement strand
CGGGGCCGGGCCCGAACACCCCAAAAACCCACCTGACGGCCAGGGATTCGCTCGGGGGGGTCGGGAGGGCTCGCCTCCCAAAGCGCCGTCCGGACCCCTTCCAACCCCACTCACCGAGAGGGAGCAAACCCACCGTGTCTGATGTCCATGTCACCGGCCAGAGCGAAGCGCCTGAGCGTCCCGACGCTGAGGTCTTCGACATCACCACCAAGCGCCCCGCCCCCGTCGCCTCCCCGGCCCCGGAACCGGCCGAGCCCCCGGCTCCTGCCGCGCCGATGGTCGAGGACGACGACGAAGACGAGTCGCCCCGGCCGCGGCCGGTCGACTCACCCGACCTGCCTGCTCCGGGCATCACCACCTACAAGCGCCGGCCGATCCTGCCCAGTTGGCTGACCTCCAAGCCGGGGTTCGTCTCCACCACACAGCGCGCGGCGGGCAACGCGTTCTACTCCGCTGCCTTCCACGGCATCCGCACCCCCTGGTACGCCCTGCAGCTGGGGCTGCATGCACCGCGGGGCACGGCCCATCTGGTGCGCGAGACCAACCGGTGGATCTGGGATGCCGAGGCCGCCCCCTTGCGGGCTTACGAGGTCTACAAGGAGAACACCGCCGGATACCTGATGCTGGCCCGCCAGCGCGACCACCGGGTGCGTCTGCGGCTGCTGGTCACGGCGGTCGGCCTGGTCTTCGGGTCTCTGTTCGCGCTGACCATGTACGTGATGGCGCCCGGCTGGCTCGCGGTGCTGGCGTCGGCTGCGGTGCTGGTCACCGGGTTCTGGGGTGCTCCCAAGGATCAGCCGGTGATCGGTCCGGCGGTGCTCAAGACGGAGATTCAGAAGCTCACCGGGTCGATCGTGCTGCGCGCCCTGGACAATCTCGGCAACCCGAAGCTGACGGCCGCCATCAAGAAGGGCGGCGACATGAACGGGATGCGCTTCACCTCCGAGATCACCCGCGATGGTCCCGGCTACCGCGCTGACCTGGACCTCCCGTGGGGTGTGACCCCAGAAGACATCATGGAGGCCCGCAGGCCGCTCGCCTCCGGGCTGCGGCGCAAGGTGGGCTGCGTGTGGCCCTCGGCCGACCCGAGTGAGCACGAGGGGCGGCTGGTCCTGTGGGTGGGCGACAAGCCCATGAACGAGACCACCAAGCCCGCCTGGCCGCTGCTCAAGTCCGGCAGCGTGGACCTGTTCAAGCCGGTTGTGTTCGGCAATGACCAGCGCATGGGCGACGTGTCGGTGACCCTGATGTTCGCCTCGGTGGTCGTCGGCTCCATCCCCCGTATGGGCAAGACGTTCCTGATGCGGCTGTTCCTGCTCATCGCGGCGTTGGACCCGCGTGCCGAGCTGCACGCGTTCGACTTCAAGGGCACCGGCGACTTCGGTGCCCTGGAGCCGGTCTGCCACCGCTACCGGGCCGGGGATGAGGACGAGGACATCCTCTACGTTCTGGAATCGCTGCGGGAGCTGCGGGCGGAGCTGCGCAGGCGGGCGAAGGTCATCAAGTCCCTGCCGCGCTCGCGCTGCCCGGAGTCGAAGGTCACCCCGGCTCTGGCGAACGACAAGTCGTTGGGGCTGCACCCGATCGTCGCCGGGTTCGACGAGTGCCAAGTGCCCTTCGAGCACGAGAAGTACGGGGCGGAGATCGAGGAGATCGCCACCGACCTGGGCAAACGCGGTCCCGCGCTGGGCATGGTGACCCTGTTCGGCACCCAGCGGCCCGACGCCAAGTCGCTGCCCACTGGGATCAGCGCGAACGCGGTGCTGCGGTTCTGCCTCAAGGTCATGGGCCAGCCCGCCAACGACATGGTGCTCGGCACCTCGATGTACAAGGCCGGATACCGGGCGACGATGTTCTCCCGATCCGACCGGGGCATCTGCTGGATGGCGGGCGAGGGCGATGACCCGCGCATCGTCGCCTCCGCGTTCGTCGATGCGCTCGGAGCCGAGAAGGTCGTCGCCCGCGCGAGGACGATGCGCGAGGAGTACGGCAACGTCACCGGCCACGCGATCGGCCAGCAACCCGAGAGCGGCGAGGCCGCCTTTGATCTGCTGGCCGACATCCTCAAGGTCGTCGCGGCCGACGAGGACAAGGTGTGGAACGAGAAGGTCGCCGCCCGCCTGGCCAGCCTGCGCCCGGAGGTCTACGGCGGCTGGAAGGGCGAGACGGTCACCTCCAACCTCAAGCCGCACGGCGTCGCCGTGCAGGACGTCTGGGGCAGCACCGACAAGGGCAAGGGCACCACCCGCCGGGGCATCGCCCGCGCCGACATCACCAAAGCCATCACTGTGCGTGACGGAAGGCCGTCCGGGAGCTGACTTTGAGGGCTGCTAGACCTAGCGGCCATCGCTGCTATGTCTAGCAGCCCCACTAGCACCCCAAACCGGCCCCCATCTGCGATCTCGCACCTAGCGCCCGACCTGCGCAAACGCCGGAAATCCCGCCTGGAAGGCCTGCCATGACCCTCATCCTCCTTGCTAGCGCCTGCCTACTCATCATCACCCTCTGTTACGCGAGTCTGTGTGCGGGGAGCCCGTTCGGCGACTGCCGCAAGTGCCGTGGCTTCGGCTACGCGATGAAGACCGACCGCAAGGGCCGCCCCAAGCGCGGCAAGAACTGCCGCCGCTGCAAAGGCATCGGCAAGCGCATACGCGTCGGCCGGCACCTGTTCAACGTGTGGCTGCGCCTCTACCGCGAGGGCAGCGACACCACCCCCAAGACCAAGCCCGACTTCGCCTCGAAGGGATAGCCCGATGGCCGTCACCGTCTCCCTGGTCCTGCTCTTCGGACTGGTCCTGTTCTTCCTCCTGCGCGGCAAGTCCCTTGGCTTCGGCTCCGCGTTCATCGCCGTGATGTTCGGGTTCTTCCTCGCCTCCACCGGCGCGGCCGGACCCGTCAACGAACTCACGGCCGCCGTCATCAACGCCATCCCCGACCTGTGAGAGGAGATCCGCCATGCCTCAGCACCCGACGCTGATGGCCGCGGGCGAGCTGCGAGAGGCGCTCACAGCGCACGCCCGCGGCGATGTCCCCACCGCCATCAGTGCGCTCATGAGCATCGACGCCGACTCATGGCAGGCCATCGAGCAGCGCCTCGCCGCCCTGGACGGCAGCCTGCCCCAACTCCTGGACGCCGTACGGCAGGAGACCCCGTGAACCCCGACGTGATCGCGCTCGCGGTCCTGACCGCCCCGGGCGCGGTGTTCGGCGCGGTGACCCTCACCGGCCACGCCCTCGCCCGCCGCCGTGACCTCGCGTGCGCCGCCGCCCTGGCGGCCACGCCGGCGGGCGGACCGAGGCCGCCCGGAGACCCGCTGCCCGCTCCCGAGCACGGCGAGATGGCCGGGCCCTTGGCCGCTGTCGTCGACCTTCACCAGCACCGCCGCACGCGTACCGCTCAACCCGCCGCGAACCTTCCCCAGGAGGAAGCCTCATGAGCCACACCAGCCCCGCAGACCTCGCGGACCGAGCCGCTGAAGCCGTCCGCAACCTCAACCACGCCACCCAGAAGTCCAACAGTGAGCTGACCTACCCCAGCGACGCGTACCAGATCGTCGCACCGCTCCACCGTCTCGTGTACCGCCTGCCGCAGAGCTTCGACCAGATCTCCGGCTTCCTCGCCGACCTCACCCAGACCGGCGCCGTCACCGCCGATCACGGCACAGCAGACGACCACATCGGCGAGGCCCGATCCGCCCTCGCCTCCTGCACCCTCATCGCCCAGACCCTCGCCGAACACCTCGAACGCGCACACAACGCGCTTGCCCCGCTCGGCTACGACACCAACGCCAGCAACCCCGATCACACGGCCTGACCGACCAGCGAAGGAGACCCGCCATGGCACGCCCCACCACTCCGCGCCGCGCGACCTGGTACCCGCTCATCGACAACCGGCCCACCGGTGGACGCAGGATGACCACCTACCAGGCCACCACCAGCATCCGCAGCTCCCGCAGGCAGCCTCCGACCACCGTGGACGCCGTCCACGTGTACGCCACCACCGACCGGGTCGGGACCGCGCTGCACGTTGCGTACATCCACTACACCCCCGGCTTCTGGTCCAACGTCGACGACGTCATCGACGTCTACGAGATCCCCACCGACACCCTCACCGACCTGTAACCGGGCCCGAGGAGCTGTGCCATGACCTGTCGCGACTGCACCGGACACCACCCGGTCCGCCTGGCCGCCTACCCCGCCGGGAACCCGCGCGCCTCGCTGGTCGCCGCCCACCGGGCCACCGAGGCGCGCGCGAGCGCTCCCGGCCCGGTCCACGTCCACTACGACGCCATCACCGACACCTTCGCCGTCATCCGCACCGACATCGCAGAGGAGTCCCACTCATGACGTACTCCACCCCGCTCGATCTCATCCTCGGCCCCGAGGCTGCCCGCGCGTTCATCCGCGACCGGGCGCGGGAGCTGACCCGCAACGATCTTCTGCCCGAACCTGTCGCCTACGCGCTCACGGTCCGGCGTGTGCTGCACGGCGACCCGCTGGTGCTGGCCGAGGCCGGACAGAGCTGGACGCTGCGCTCGGACACCGACCCCGACGACGCGCCCGCCTACCGGCTGAATGTCCTGGCCCGCCTGAGCTGCCCGCCGCGTGTTCTGGTCACCGACCCCGACGACACCACCGGCGAGACCGACGAACTCCTGGCCGAGGTCCTGGAGATGTACTACCTCGCCACATGGCGCCCCGAGCTCGCCACGGCGAGCGCACCCGACAACGACCTGTAGGTACGCCCGAGGCGGTCGCCCTCTCGCCAAAAGACCGCGACCGCCTCGGTTCTCCGTCCCTTCGACAGAAACAGGAGACCTCCAGCATGACCGATCCCTCCCCGCTTGGGCGAGAGCCTCTCAGGCCGCAGCCGACCGGGCCCCTGGCCACCGCGCTGGCGCTCGCGTCCAGAGGCGTGCCCGTGCTGCCGCTGCGCGTGGGCAAGGCCCCCTTCGGTAACTGCCCGGCCTGCGCCAAGAACGTGTGCGGCGGCCGACCGAACATGAAGCAGGCCGGTCCCTGCACCTGCCCGCGCCCCTGCCACGCATGGGCCGCCGCGACCACGGATCCATCCGCGCTCACCTCAACAGCCTGGGCAACCGCGTGGAGGCAGGCCACTGCCGTCGCCTACCATCCCGCCGGCATCCGCCTCACCGTCGTCGACCTCGACCACGCCGACGCCATCACCTGGGCCCACGCCCATCTGCCGCCAACCCGCACCGTGCCCACGACACGCGGTCAGCACTGGATCTATGTGGGCACGATGCCCTCCGCACACGGGGTACGGCCCGGCGTGGACATCAAGTCCCGCATGGCCTACGCCCGCTGGCTCGGCCCAGGCACCGGCCGCATGGCACCTCTGCCCGACGCCGTGCGCGCCCTGGCCGTACGAGAAGAGGCCACCCCGCCCCCGGGTGCGGTGGCCTCTTCTCCCCACCCCCAGGCCGCCTGGGAACGGTCCGTGGCCACAGGCTGCCGCCACACCGAACGCTACGTACGCACCGGCCTGGAACGCGGCCTCGCCCTGGTGGCCGAGCACACCCAATCCGGCGCCGGATCACAGGCCTTCCAAGTCGCCCGCTTCCTCGCCAAGCAGCACACCCAGTGCCCGGGCCCGTGCGACCTGGAGGCCATCGGCGAGGAGATCACGGCTGCCGCCGTCGCGGTCGGCGTTCCCGAGCCCTATGCGCGCCGTGCGGTCGCCAACGGCCTGGGCCTCGCCCCGCAGGGGGCGGCATGACCACACACCCCCACACCGCCCGACATGGCCCGCCGCCGACGGCCGTGGGCGCCCCGAAGGGCGTCGCCGAAGGCGTCCTTTCAGCACTTCGCCCTGACCCGCAGGAGGGGAGGACAACATGAGCGCACAGCCTGTGGACCCCGACCTGTGGGCCGGACTGGACACAGCCGACCAACCGCAGCCCACCGAGCCCGCATGGGAAGAACCCATCCCGCTCACCGGTCGGCGTGAGCTTCCCGCCTTCCCCGCCCACGTCTTCCCCGCCTGGTTGGGGCAGTTCGTGACGGCGGTCGCGCAGGAGACCCAGACGCCCATCGACCTGGCGGGCTCCATTGCCCTGTCGGTACTGGCCACCGCGTCCGGCGGCCGCGCGGTCGTCCATGTGCGGGGCAACTGGCGCGAGCCCACCAACCTGTTCGTGGTGTGCGCGCTCCCGCCGGCCAACCGCAAGTCCGCCGTCTTCTCCCTGCTGACCGACCCACTGTACGAGGCGGAGAAGCAGCTCAAGACCGCCATGGCCCCCGCCATCGTCGAAGCGGCCCTGACCGCGCGCCTGGCGAAAGAGGCGGCCGACAAGGCCGCGGCCAAGGCCGTCAACGCCGAGGGCAGCAAGCGAGAGGAACTGGTAGCCGAGGCCATCGGATTGACGCAGACCGCCGAAGCGGTATCCGTGCCCGTCGAACCGCTGCTCCTGGCCGACGATTCCACCTCCGAGACGGTCACCTCGCTCATCGCCGAGCAGGGCGGGCGCCTCGCCGTCATGTCGGCCGAGGGCGGCATCTTCGACATCATCGCCGGACGCTACTCCGGAGCCCCGAACATGGAGGTCTTTCTCAAGGGCCATGCCGGAGACCGGCTGCGGGTGAACCGGCAGTCCCGCCGCGAGTACATCGACCACCCCGCGCTCACCATCGGCCTGGCCGTGCAGCCCGACGTGCTGCGCGACATCGCCAAGGTCAAAGGATTCGACGGACGCGGCCTGTTGGCCCGCTTCCTGTACTCGCTGCCCACCTCCCTGGTGGGCGAGCGGGAGGTCATCACCGAGCCCATCCCGGCCGAGGCGGTTGCCACCTACGAGCGCAACATCATCGCGCTCACGCTGTCCCTGGCGGAGTGGACCGACCCGGCCGTCATTCAGCTCAGCCCCGAGGCGGACCAAGCCCTGATCACCTACCAGCAGCGGGTAGAGCCCCAGCTCGCTGCCCGGGGCGGGGCGTTGGGACACATCGCCAACTGGGCCGGAAAGGTCGCCGGGGCGGTCGCCCGGATGGCCGCGCTCCTGCACTTGGCCGAGCACCTGGGCACCGGCCACACCACGCCGGTCACCGAGACCACCATGCGCGACGCGATCACGCTGGGGGAGTACTTCACCGCCCACGCACTCGCCGTCTTCGACGTCATGGGCGCCGACCCCACCGTCGGGCGCGCCCGCGCCGTACTCGAAGCACTGCGGACGGGCGACTGGGAGGACGTCAGCCGCCGGGACCTGTTCACCAAGCTGTCCCGCAGCGAGTTCCCCAACGTCGCCGATCTCGAACCGGCAACCACGCTGCTCGAAGAGCACGGCTACCTCCGCAGCTACCAACCCCAGCGCACCGGAGCCCGCGGACGACCCCCCGCACCCCGCTACCGCCTCCACCCCACCCTGCGGCAGGCCGACACGTGACCACCCCCAGCCGCACAACCCCGTCCGCACAAACCGCAAAATCCGCAAAAACCCTCGGCATGCCCGCTGACCTGCGGCGGGGTCTTGCACTGCCCGCCGCGAGGCCCCGCCGCACAATCCCGCAATATTCCGCAAAAACCGGGACCAGGCTCACCGGCCTGCGCCGTCCGGGCTGCGCCCGGGATTTTTGCGGAATATCGCGGATTTTCGCGGGACGCCCCTGCCAACCCCCGCACAACGCATCGCCGCAGTTCAGCGGCCATCCGCTCTGTTTCTGCGGATTCTGCGGTTTGTGCGGCGGCACTCGCTCAGGAAGCGCCCTACGCGGCGACTGCGCGACTGATCACTCGCCACAGGAGAGACGTCATGAAGAAGTACCTGACGACTGCGGAAGTCGCCGAGCGCTACCGGACGTCACCCGCGACCGTCCGCTACTGGCGCTACGCCGGAACCGGCCCACAGTGTTTCATCAGGCGCGGCCGACGCGTTCTCTACGACGCCGCAGCGCTCGACAAGTACGACACTGAAGAGATCGGAGCCGATGCGCAGCACGCCCCGCGACGGCAACGAACCCCACCCCAAAGCACGCCACTTCAAGGCCGACGCGGCTTGCTCTGCGGGGAGGGGAACTGATGGCTGACGTGTACGACCGCTGGCACCTGTCCCGGCCGCCGGCCGACGCCGAACCGTGCGAAGCGCACAGCACCAAGACTGCGACCGTGTACCCGAGCACAGAGCACGGAGTCGGGAAGCGCTGGCAGGTGCGCTACCGGGATCTGTCCGGCAAGCAGTGCAAGGAGAACTTCGAGAAGAGGACGGCCGCGGATTCCCGGGCCGCCAAGGTGAAGACTGACCTCGACAGCGGCACGTTCGTGAACCGGGAGCTTGGCAAGCAGAAGTTCAAGGCTGTTGCTGAGCGCTGGCGGGAGACGGCTGTACACCGTGAGCGGACCGAGACGAACGTCGAACGGGCCCTACGGCTGCACATCTACCCGACGTTCGGCAACCGGCAGATCGGCAGCATCCAACGGGCAGACGGCCAGAAGTGGATCAAAGATCGGTCCGCGGTCATCGCCCCGTCGAGCTTTGCCACGCCCTGGAATGTCTGCACGAGCATCCTGAAGATGGCTCACCAGGAAGGCATCATCCCGAAGTACCCCTGGGAAGGCCTGAAGCCTCCCGAGATCTTCTATCCGGAGATTCACCCGCTCCACCCGGATGCCGCCAAGGCGCTGATCGTCACGGCGTCGCCGCGCTACCGGGCACTGGTGAAGCAGGCCGCCGCCACGGGACTTCGACAAGGGGAGCTGTTCGGCCTGGAGGACGGGGAGCCGGCTGACACCGTCACGGTGAAACAGCAGCTAATCGGCCCTGACAAGGGAGTGCCGTACCTCGGAGAACCGAAGACCAAGCAGAGCTACAGATCGGTTCCCCAAGGGCGTTCCGTGGTCGACGAGATCGCGCGGCACCGGGAGCGATTCCCACCGCAGGTCGTGAGCATCGAGGACCGGACGAACCCGCGTAAGCCTGTGTGGCGTCACGCCCGTCTCCTCTACACCAACGAGCAAGGGGGCGCCATCAGGCGCAGTAGCTGGACAAGGGTCTGGGCGCGCAACATCAAGCGGGCGAACGCCTACTTGGAGAAGTCCGGCAGCAAGGTGCGCGTCCCGGAGGACACGACGCTTCACGACCTGCGGCACTTCTACGCGTCGGTGCTCATCAAGAACGGGGCGACACCGAAGAAGGTTCAGAAACGACTCGGTCACGCCAAGCCGTCGATCACGCTCAACGTCTACACCCATCTCTGGGAGGCGGACGTCGACGAGACCGCCGACATGATGGAGGCGGCTCTCAACTGAGTGCCCTCAAAGTGCCCTCGGGGGCAGGGAACGAGCCGACTTCCCAGGTCAGGAGGTCGGCTCGTACACCCTGTGCGGGGGTGCTGCCCCTTCGGGCATTCTCTGCGGGGACTGCCAAGCTCCCGTCGGCAGGCACGGCTCAATCGCCCACGATTTCCTCGGCCTCCCAGCGAAGCAGGTCGCCCGGCTGGCACTCGAGCACCTCGCAGAGCGCGGCGAGCGTCGCGAAGCGCACCGCCTTGGCGCGGCCGTTCTTGAGTACCGCCAGGTTGGCGGGCGTGATCCCCACGCGGTCCGCGAGTTCGCCCACGGACATCTTCCGCCTGGCCAGCATCACGTCGATGTCGACGGCGATCGGCATCAGATCACCTCGTCCAACTCGGCCTGCATCCGCGCCGCTTCGACGTCGCGGGCGACTGCCTGGGCGAGCAGCATCCGCAGCACGAGCACGATGAGCGCGACTCCCAGGATGGCCAGGCCGATCCCGCCCATGATGAGGGTGACGCCCGGGTCGTCCCGCTGGCCGGGCGCATTCAGGGCCGTGACCGCGAACCACACGAGAGCAGCCGCGACGATCGCGCCGATGATGACGTCCACGTACCGGAAGGCGGCGTGGGAGAACACGGTTCCGCGTCGCACCATCGTCACCAGTCGCCATACACAGACCAGAGCGACCTGGGCCGTCCCGATGCCCAGGATCGTGATCACGCGCAGCGGGGTCAGCGGGAGCGACCCGTCC
>NZ_JBHYIG010000332.1:0-10053 GCF_042740015.1 Streptomyces sp. NPDC059037 | reverse complement strand
TTGTTTTTTGTGTGTGAGGGGCGGGGCCGGGGGGCGGGGGGGGGGGGGCGGCGCCCCCCCCCCCCCCCCCCCCCCCCCCCCCGGGGAACTGCGCGAGCAACCACATCGCACGCACAGCCAAACTCAAACAGCCGGTCCCGAGCTCTTAGTACTGCTCGGTCTCGACGAACCCGGCGTCCGCGTCGTCGTCGGCACCAAAGGCGTCGGCGGCGGCGGTCGGGTCGAAGCCGGGAGGCGAGTCCTTCAGCGCAAGACCCATGCCGTTCAGCTTCATCTTGACCTCGTCGATCGACTTCGCACCGAAGTTGCGGATGTCGAGCAGGTCGGCCTCGGAACGAGCCACGAGCTCACCCACGGAGTGGATGCCCTCGCGCTTGAGGCAGTTGTACGACCGAACGGTGAGCTCGAGCTCCTCGATCGGCAGCGCCAGATCGGCGGCCAGGGCGGCGTCCGTCGGGGACGGACCCATGTCGATGCCCTCGGCGTCGATGTTCAGCTCACGGGCGAGACCGAACAGCTCGACCAGCGTCTTACCGGCAGACGCCATGGCGTCACGCGGACGCATGGCCTGCTTGGTCTCGACGTCGACGATCAGCTTGTCGAAGTCGGTGCGCTGCTCGACACGCGTGGCCTCGACCTTGTACGTGACCTTCAGAACCGGCGAGTAGATGGAGTCGACCGGAATACGACCGATCTCCTGGCCCACCTGCTTGTTCTGGACGGCGGAGACGTAGCCGCGACCGCGCTCGACGGTCAGCTCCATCTCCAGCTTGCCCTTGCCGTTGAGCGTGGCGAGGACCAGGTCGGGGTTGTGCACCTCGACACCGGCCGGCGGCGCGATGTCGGCGGCGGTGACGAGACCGGGACCCTGCTTGCGCAGGTACATCACGACAGGCTCGTCGTGCTCGCTGCTCACGACGAGCTGCTTGATGTTGAGGATGAGGTCGGTGACGTCTTCCTTGACGCCCGGCACGGTGGTGAACTCGTGCAGGACACCGTCGATGCGAATGCTGGTGACAGCCGCACCGGGGATCGACGACAGGAGGGTCCGACGCAGGGAGTTGCCGAGGGTGTAACCGAAGCCCGGCTCCAGCGGCTCGATCACGAACCGGGAGCGGAATTCGTCGACGACCTCTTCGGTCAACGAGGGACGCTGAGCAATCAGCATGTTGCGATCCTTCAGTCAGGGGCACCCACTATTTGATGCCCTGATTCGTTACAAGGGTACGGGCGATACGACTCCGAAGAGCCGTACCGCCCGAATCCTCAAGACAAGCGACGTACGAACGTCAGACGCGACGGCGCTTGGGCGGACGGCAGCCGTTGTGCGGCGTGGGCGTCACGTCCTGGATCGAGCCGACCTCAAGGCCGGTCGCCTGGAGCGAACGGATGGCGGTCTCACGACCGGAACCCGGGCCCTTGACGAAGACGTCGACCTTGCGCATGCCGTGCTCCTGCGCGCGACGGGCAGCCGACTCGGCGGCCATCTGCGCGGCGAACGGAGTGGACTTGCGCGAGCCCTTGAAGCCGACGTGGCCGGCGGAGGCCCAGGAGATCACGTTGCCGGTCGGGTCCGTGATGGACACGATCGTGTTGTTGAACGTGCTCTTGATGTGGGCGTGCCCGTGAGCGACGTTCTTCTTTTCCTTGCGGCGCACCTTCTTGGCAGCGCCCTGACGACCCTTGGGGGGCATCTATAACTCCTACGCGAGGTGGTCGGTCCTGCAGCGACAGCTGTCGATCGACCGCTGAGGACTACTTCTTGCCCGGCTTCTTCTTACCGGCGATGGCGCGACGCGGGCCCTTACGGGTGCGGGCGTTGGTGCTGGTGCGCTGACCGCGGACGGGCAGGCCACGACGGTGACGCAGACCCTGGTAGCAGCCGATCTCGACCTTGCGGCGGATGTCGGCCTGGATCTCGCGGCGGAGGTCACCCTCCGTCTGGATGTTGGCGTCCACGTACTCGCGGATCTTGACGAGGTCTTCCTCGGTCAGGTCGCGAACACGGGTGTTGCGGTCAACACCGGTGGCGTCCAGCGTCTGCTGGGACAGCGTGCGGCCAATGCCGAACACGTACGTGAGGGCAACCTCAACGCGCTTGTCGCGCGGGAGGTCAACACCTTCAAGGCGTGCCATTCAAGGCTCCTGTTGATTTTCGGAGGTCTTCAGCAGAACCGTTCCCAGGTGCCGTATGAGGTACATCCTGAGTCCCCGGCCTCCGACCGGGGGTGTCGCCCTCCATTACCGATGGATCTGAAGAGGGACGGGTCCTGCATATGTGCTTAATTGCGTCGCGCGAAAATCTGCGAACTGCAGTCGTGCGTCAGCCCTGGCGCTGCTTGTGGCGCGGGTTGTCGCAGATAACCATGACCCGGCCGTGACGGCGGATCACCCTGCACTTGTCGCAGATCTTCTTGACGCTCGGCTTGACCTTCATTGGGTGAGGTTCTCCGGGTCAGTGCCATCACCCCACGTGAATGGGGTGCGGGCAAGATCTACTTGTACCGGTAGACGATCCGGCCACGCGTCAGGTCGTACGGAGACAACTCCACCACGACCCGGTCGTCAGGGAGGATACGGATGTAGTGCATGCGCATCTTGCCGCTGATGTGTGCCAGGACCTGGTGGCCGTTCTGGAGCTCCACCTTGAACATGGCGTTCGGAAGAGACTCGACGACAGTGCCTTCGATCTCGATGGCACCTTGCTTCTTGGCCACGCTTCGCCCTTCGAATCGACTACCTTGATCGACTTCACACACCGCATGCAGACACACGGACGCACGAGAGCCGACGCGTCAGTCTACGTCAGGCCACCCGGAAAGACGAATCGAGAGAGAATGCCCCACCTGGAAGATCCTTAAGCAACCCGGGGTCCGAGCCCGCCGCAGCCACCCCTGCCGCTCGCGTTGTGGGCAGGCGTTCCGCACGGCGGAACGGGTGGGCACAACGCACCACTGCCGAGTCCCGACACGAGAGGCGCCCGCCCCGCCGCAGACGGACTCAGCCCAACGGATCCGGCGCGACCGTAACCCCGTACTCCGCCAGCTTCGCCTTGCCGCAGTCAGGAGCCGTGAGGACCAGCGGGCCCTCCTCCGTCAGCGCGATGGAGTGCTCCCAGTGCGAGGACCAGGTGCCGTCCGTCGTGATGACGGTCCAGTCGTCCTGGAGGACCTCCGTGCGGGGCGTGCCGAGGGACACCATCGGCTCGATGGCCAGGCAGAAGCCGGGGACCAGCTTCGGGCCCTTGCCGCGCCGACGTTCGACGTAGTTCAGGAGGTGGGGGTCCATGTGCATCTCGGTGCCGATGCCGTGACCGCCGTAGTCCTCGATGATCCCGTACTTGCCGCCGCCCGGCTTCGGCTGCCGGCGGATGTACGTCTCGATGGCGCGGGAGATGTCGACGAGGCGGTTGCCCTGCTTCATGGCGGCGAGGCCCGCCCACATCGACTCCTCGGTCACCCGGGAGAGCTCGATCAGCTCCGGAGCGTGACCGGTGCCGACGAAGGCGGTGAAGGCGGCGTCGCCGTGCCAGCCGTCGATGATCGCGCCCGCGTCGATGGAGATGATGTCGCCGTCCTTCAGGACGGTCTTCTCATCCGGGATGCCATGTACGACGACCTCGTTGACCGAGGTGCAGATCGTCGCGGGAAAGCCGCCGTACCCGAGGAAGTTGGACTTGGCGCCGTGCTCGGCGATCACCTTGCGCGCGACGTCGTCCAGGTCCTTGGTCGTGGCGCCGGGCACCGCGGCCTCACGCGTCGCGGCGTGAATGGCGGCGACGACAAGGCCCGCCTCACGCATCTTCGCGATCTGCTCGGGGGTCTTGATCTGCACCATGAAGGGGCCTGAGCCTTTCTGAACCTGAGATGACGGGACATCCACAACGATACGGCGGGGACGAACCTCCCCGCGCCCCGTCCACGACGTGGGCCGCGGCACCCCTGAGGGATGCCGCGGCCCACGTGTCACTGCTTGAGTTACGCGTCCTCGCGAGAGAGCGCGTCCATCGCACGCTTGGTGACCTCGTCCACCTTGCCAAGGGCCGAGATCGTGACGACAAGGCCCTGGGCCTTGTAGTGGTCGATGATCGGCTCGGTCTCGCGGTGGTACACGTCGAGACGCTTGCGCACGGTCTCTTCCTTGTCGTCACCGCGCTGGTAGAGCTCGCCGCCGCAGACGTCGCAGACGCCCTCGGTCTTCGGCTTGCTGTACGACACGTGGAAGACGTGGCTCGAATCGTTCCGGCAGATGCGGCGGCCCGCGATGCGCTTGACCACCTCGTCCTCGGGGACCTCGAGGTCGAGCACCGCGTCGAGCTGCTGCCCGTCCGCCTTGAGCGACGCGTCAAGGGCCTCCGCCTGGGACACGTTCCGCGGGAAGCCGTCGAGCAGGAAGCCGTTCACGGCGTCCGGCTGCTCCATGCGGTCCTTGGCCATGCCGATGGTCACCTCGTCGGGGACGAGGTTGCCGGCGTCCATGAACGCCTTCGCCTGCTTGCCCAGCTCCGTGCCCTGGCTGATGTTGGCGCGGAAGAGGTCGCCCGTGGAGATGTGCGGGATCGACAGGTTCTTGGCAAGGAACGCAGCCTGCGTTCCCTTGCCCGCACCGGGCGGCCCGACGAGGACGATACGCATCAGCGGAGGAACCCTTCGTAATTGCGCTGCTGGAGCTGGCTCTCGATCTGCTTCACGGTTTCCAGACCCACACCCACGATGATCAGGATGCTTGTCCCGCCGAACGGGAAGTTCTGGTTCGCGCCGAAGCCCACCAACGCCATCGTCGGCACAAGAGCGATCAGGCCCAGATACAGCGAGCCCGGCCAGGTGATCCGGTTGAGTACGTAACTCAGATACTCAGCGGTCGGACGGCCAGCCCGGATGCCCGGGATGAAGCCACCATACTTCTTCATGTTGTCCGCGACTTCCTCGGGGTTGAACGAGATAGCCACGTAGAAGAAGGCGAAGAACACGATCAGCAAGAAGTACGTCGTGATGTAGATCGGGTGGTCACCCTTGGTCAGGTTCGCCTCGATCCACTGCTTCCACCCCGAGTTGCCCCCCGCGAACTGCGCGACGAGAGCCGGAATGTAGAGCAGCGAAGAGGCAAAGATCACAGGGATGATGCCGGCCTGATTGACCTTCAGCGGAATGTAGGTCGACGTACCGCCGTAGGACCGGCGGCCGATCATGCGCTTCGCGTACTGGACGGGAATGCGTCGCTGCGCCTGCTCGACGAAGACCACCAGACCGACCATGACCAGACCGACCGCGATGACCGTGCCGAACTCGATCCAGCCGTCGGCCAGCGAGCCCTGCTGCTTGATGGCCCACAGGGCGCTCGGGAAGGTCGCGGCGATCGAGATGAACATCAGGATCGACATGCCGTTGCCGATGCCGCGGTCGGTGATGAGCTCACCGAGCCACATCACGCAGGCCGTACCCGCGGTCATCGTGATGACCATGGTGACGGTGACGAAGATCGACTGGTCGGGCACGATCTCGCTGGCGACGGGGCAGCCGGAGAAGAGCGCGCCGGTGCGGGCGGTGGCCACCAGGCCGGTGCCCTGCAGGATCGCGAGCGCCACGGTCAGATAACGCGTGTACTGCGTGATCTTGGCCGTGCCCGCCTGGCCCTCCTTCTTGAGGGCCTCGAGCCGCGGGATCACCACGGTGAGGAGCTGAAGAATGATGCTCGCCGTGATGTACGGCATGATGCCGAGCGCGAAGATGGTGATCTGCAGCAGGGCACCGCCGCTCATCATGTTGACGAGACCGAACAACCCCTGATTGGTGTTCGCGACGTCCATGCAGGTCTGGACGTTCTTGTAGCTGACACCAGGAATCGGTACGTGCGTACCGATCCGGTAGATCACGATGATGCCCAGCGTGAAGAGCAGCTTCTTGCGCAGGTCGGGCGTCTTGAACGCCCGGGCGAACGCGGTGAGCACGGTGCCTCCTGCGACCCCCGCGCGCGTGCGTCAGAGGTTAGTGGTCTGAGGATCGACGAATACGTATCAGTCAGAATTCCGCGCGGGCAGACCGCACGGAGCTTAGACAGTGCACGCCACCTTACCGGCGACCGTGCCCCCCTTGGAACGACCAACCGGGGATGCCCCTTTTGTGGGGCATCCCCGGCTGGGAATCGCTCAAGTCATCGAGAAGCCTGATGAATTCAGACGAGCTCGGTGACGGTACCGCCGGCGGCGGTGATCTTCTCCTTGGCGGAGCCGGAGACGGCGTCAACCGTCACCTGCAGCGCCACGGTGACCTCACCCTGGCCGAGGACCTTGACAAGGCTGTTCTTGCGAACGGCACCCTTGGCGACGAGACCCTCTACGGTGACCTCGCCACCCTCCGGGTACAGCGCGCTCAGCTTGTCGAGGTTCACGACCTGGAACTCGGTCTTGAACGGGTTCTTGAAGCCCTTGAGCTTCGGGAGACGCATGTGGAGGGGCATCTGGCCACCCTCGAAGCGCTCCGGAACCTGGTAACGGGCCTTGGTGCCCTTGGTACCACGACCAGCGGTCTTACCCTTGGACGCCTCACCACGACCCACACGGGTCTTGGCGGTCTTGGCGCCCGGGGCGGGCCGGAGGTTGTGGACCTTCAGCGGGTTCTGCTCCGCCATGTCAGTCGACCTCCTCAACCGTCACGAGGTGGCGGACGGTGTGCACCATTCCGCGGAACTCGGGGCGGTCCTCCTTGACGACCTGCGTGTTGATGCCCTTGAGACCAAGGGAGCGCAGGGTGTCGCGGTGGTTCTGCTTGCTGCCGATGTACGACTTCGTCTGCGTGACCTTGAGGCGAGCCATTACGCACCCGCCCCGGCACGTGCACGAAGAAGAGCCGCGGGGGCGACGTCCTCGAGGGGCAGACCACGGCGAGCCGCGATCTCCTCGGGACGCTGCAGGCCCTTGAGGGCCGCCACGGTCGCGTGCACGATGTTGATCGCGTTGTCGGAGCCCAGGGACTTCGACAGGATGTCGTGAACGCCGGCGCACTCCAGAACGGCGCGCACCGGGCCACCGGCGATAACACCGGTACCGGGGGAAGCCGGCTTGAGCAGGACGACGCCCGCGGCCTTCTCGCCCTGGATCGGGTGCGGGATGGTGCCCTGGATACGGGGGACCTTGAAGAAGTGCTTCTTGGCCTCCTCAACACCCTTGGCGATGGCGGCCGGCACCTCCTTGGCCTTGCCGTAACCGACACCTACGGTGCCGTCACCGTCGCCCACCACGACCAGCGCGGTGAAGCTGAAGCGACGACCACCCTTGACTACCTTGGCGACACGGTTGATCGCGACAACGCGCTCAACGTATGCGGTCTTCTCGGCGGCAGCGCCACCGTCGCGACCCTTCCGGTCCCGCCGCTCGCCGCCACCGGCACCGCTTCCGCGGCGCTGGGGTCCAGCCATTGGAATTACCTCTCTCTGTTTCCGCTAGCTACGGAACCGACTCAGAACTTGAGTCCGGCTTCGCGGGCGGCGTCCGCCAGGGCGGCGATGCGCCCGGCGTACTGGTTACCACCACGGTCGAACACAACGGTCTCGACGCCCGCGGCCTTGGCACGCTCGGCGACCAGGGCGCCGACCTGCTTGGCCTGCGCCGACTTGTCGCCCTCGCCACCACGGATGGTGGTGTCCAGGGTCGACGCCGACGCCAGGGTGTGACCCTGGATGTCGTCGATGACCTGGGCGACGATGTTGCGGTTCGAGCGCGTCACGACCAGGCGAGGACGCTCGGCCGTGCCCGAGACCCGCTTGCGGATCCGGATGTGGCGACGCTTGATCGCGGCACGCTTGTAAGCGTCACCCTTAGCGATCTTCGTACCGTATGCCATGGCTTACTTACCCGCCTTTCCGACCTTGCGGCGGATGACTTCGCCCTCGTACTTGACACCCTTGGCCTTGTACGGGTCGGGCTTGCGCAGCTTGCGGATGTTGGCCGCAACCTCGCCGACCTTCTGCTTGTCGATGCCCTCGACCGAAAGCTTGGTCGCGGACTCCACCTTGAAGGTGATGCCCTCGGGGGCCTCGACCAGGATCGGGTGGCTGTAGCCCAGCGAGAACTCCAGGTTGGAGCCCTTCGCGAGCACGCGGTAACCGACACCGCTGATCTCGAGCTTCTTCACGTAACCCTGGGTCACGCCGGTGATCATGTTCGCCACCAGCGTGCGGGACAGGCCGTGCAGGGCCTTGTTCTGACGCTCGTCGTTCGGGCGGGTGACGTTCAGAACGCCGTCCTCACCCTTAGCGATCTCGATCGGCGCGACGACGGTGTGGGAGAGGGAACCCTTGGGGCCCTTCACCGAGACCGTACGGCCGTCGATGGTGACGTCCACGCCGGCGGGAACCGTGATGGGGAGCTTGCCAATACGCGACATTAGCTATTCCTCCGTTCCCGACTACCAGACGTAGGCGAGGACTTCCCCACCTACGCCCTTCTTGCCTGCCTGCTGGCCGGTGAGCAGACCGTGCGACGTGGAGATGATCGCCACGCCGAGGCCGCCGAGCACCTTCGGCAGATTGGTGGACTTCGCGTAAACCCGGAGACCGGGCTTGGAGATCCGCTTGATGCCCGCGATGGAGCGCTCACGGTTCGGGCCGAACTTCAGCTCGAGAACGAGGTTCTTGCCAACCTCGGCGTCCTCGACCTTCCAGCCCGTGATGAAGCCCTCCTGCTGGAGGATCTCCGCGATGTGCGACTTGATCTTGCTGTGCGGCATAGCCACGGAGTCGTGGTACGCCGAGTTCGCGTTACGCAGACGAGTCAGCATGTCCGCGATCGGATCAGTCATGGTCATGAATTGGCCTTCGGCCTCTCTCGCCGTGGTTTCCTATCTGCGCCATCCCTCTCCCCACTCAGAGGCGGGACGGGTGCGGCGCGGGGACCTACGGCGTAGTAAGTCGGTCAGGGCGGCAGGCGCCCAACCCTCCTAGCCTAAGCCATGGAGAGGTGGGCCACCTACCGACCAGATACTTACCGAGAGCCTCCGGTAATTCCCAAGTCCCTAAGGACAGAGGGGAATTACCAGGAGCTCTTGGTCACGCCCGGCAGCTCGCCACGGTGAGCCATCTCACGAAGGCACACGCGGCAGAGGCCGAACTTGCGGTACACGGAGTGCGGACGGCCACAGCGCTGGCAGCGGGTGTAGGCGCGCACACCGAACTTGGGCTTACGAGCAGCCTTGGCAATAAGAGCCTTCTTCGCCATCTCGCTTACGCCTCCTTGAACGGGAAGCCGAGGTGACGGAGAAGGGCACGGCCCTCAGCGTCGTTGGTCGCCGTGGTGACCACGGTGATGTCCATACCCCGGACGCGGTCGATCTTGTCCTGGTCGATCTCGTGGAACATGACCTGCTCCGTGAGACCGAAGGTGTAGTTGCCACGGCCGTCGAACTGCTTGGGGGACAGACCACGGAAGTCGCGGATGCGCGGAAGCGCGAGCGACAGGGTGCGGTCCAGGAACTCCCACATGCGGTCGCCACGGAGCGTGACGTGGCAGCCGATCGGCTGACCCTCGCGCAGCTTGAACTGCGCGATGGACTTCCGGGCCTTCGTCACGGCCGGCTTCTGACCGGTGATCGTGGTGAGGTCGCGGATGGCGCCGTCGATCAGCTTCGAGTCACGGGCGGCGTCGCCGACACCCATGTTGACCACGATCTTGACCAGGCCGGGGGTCTGCATGACGTTCTCGTACGAGAACTCTTCCTGCAGCTTGGCCGCGATCTCCTCGCGGTACTTCGTCTTCAGACGCGGAGTGGTGGTGGTCGTCATCAGATGTCCTCACCCGTCCGCTTGGCAACGCGGATCTTGTTGCCGTCTTCGTCGAAGCGGAAACCGACACGCGTGACGACCTTGTTGCCGTCCTTCTCCACGACGAGCTGAACGTTGCTCACGTGGACAGGGGCCTCGGTGGTCACGATGCCGCCGGCCTGCGAACCGCTGGCGGTCGGGCCGGCCTTCGTGTGCTTCTTGACCCGGTTGACACCCTCGACCAGGACGCGCTCGTCGCGCGGGTAAGCGGCAATGACCTTGCCCTGCTTGCCCTTGTCC
>NZ_JBHYIG010000331.1:0-10120 GCF_042740015.1 Streptomyces sp. NPDC059037 | reverse complement strand
CTACATCCACTACAAGACCAAGGAAGAGTTGCTCCACCGGATCAGCAGGATCGGCCACGACAAGGCGCTCGCGATCCTGCGGACCGCCGCCGACGGCCCCGGCGGCGCGGCGGAGCGGCTCGCCGCGGCCGTGCGGTCCTTCGTCCGCTGGCACGCCGCCCACCACACCACCGCGCGGGTGGTCCAGTACGAGCTGGACGCGCTCGGGGACGAGCACCGCACGGAGATCGTCGCGCTGCGCCGGCAGTCGGACGCGGCGGTGCGGGACATGATCAACGACGGGGTGCGGGCGGGGGAGTTCGACGTCCCCGACGTGCCGGGCACCACGCTCGCCGTGCTCTCGCTCTGCATCGACGTGGCGCGCTGGTTCAACGTCGCGGGACACCGGACGCCCGACGAGGTCGGCGCGCTCTACGCCGACCTCGTGCTGCGGATGGTGGCGGCCCGCAAGCCCTGACCCGGGCGGGTCTCAGAAGTACCCCTGCGGGTCTCAGAAGTAGTAGCGGGACACCGACTCCGCGACGCACGCGGGCTTGTCGGCGCCCTCGCGCTCGACGGTGACCGTCGCCGTCACCTGTACACCGCCGTCCTTGGTCCCCTCGACCTCCTTGAGGACCGCGGTCGCCCGCACCCGGGAGCCCGAGGGCACGGGGGAGGGGAAGCGGACCTTGTTGGTGCCGTAGTTGACGCCCATCTTCATGCCCTCGACGCGCATCACCTGCGGCACCAGGCTCGGCAGCAGCGACAGCGTCAGATAGCCGTGCGCGATGGTCGTCTTGAAGGGGCCCTTGGCCGCCTTCTCCGCGTCCACGTGGATCCACTGGTGGTCGCCCGTGGCGTCGGCGAACTGGTCGATCCGCTTCTGGTCGACCTCCAGCCAATCGCTGTGCCCGAGCTGCTCGCCGACTCCGGCACGCAGGTCGTCGGCCGACGCGAAGATCCTCGGCTCTGCCATGTCCCTGGCCTCCTCAAAGAATTCGAACTAAGCGCTTGCTCAGCATGCGGGGTGCGTCGGTGTGTGTCAACGGATCAGCCATTAGGGTCTGAGGGGTGCCCCAGATCCCAGAGAAGATCCACGAGCTCTCGGTCGGCCAGCTGTCGGCCCGCAGCGGCGCCGCCGTGTCCGCCCTGCACTTCTACGAGTCCAAGGGCCTGATCAGCAGCCGCCGCACCTCGGGCAACCAGCGCAGGTACCACCGTGACGCGCTGCGCCGCGTCGCCTTCGTCCGTGCCGCGCAGCGCGTCGGCATCCCGCTCGCCACCATCCGTGACGCGCTCGACTCGCTCCCCGAGGAGCGCACCCCCACCCGCGAGGACTGGGCGCGCCTCTCGGAGACCTGGCGCTCGGAACTGGACGAGCGCATCAAGCAGTTGGGCCGCCTGCGCGATCACCTCACGGACTGCATCGGCTGCGGCTGTCTCTCCCTGGAGACGTGTGTGCTCTCCAACCCGGACGACGTCTTCGGCGACCGCCTCACCGGCTCCCGTCTGCTGGCGGAGCGGCAGACGCGGAAGTGACCTCGGGCGGTTCGCCCGGTCCAAGGCTGCGGAAGACGGCGCTGAGCAGCACCGCCGCCAGCGCCCCCGCGGCCACCCCGCTGCCGAGGACGGTGTGCGCCCAGGACGGCAGGCCCGTGTACATCCCGGGGGCCATGACCGGGAGCAGTCCCGCGACCAGGGCGAGCGCGACGACCACGCTGGCGGTGCCGTGCGTCAGGTCGACCCGGGAGAGCATGCTGAAGCCGAGGACCGCGATCACCGCGTAGATCACCAGACCCGCGGCACCGACGACGGGTTCGGGGATCGCGGCGAGCACCCGGGTCAGCGGTGTGAACAGACCGCACACGACGAGCAGCACACCCGCGCCCGCCGTCACGAACCGGCTGCGTACGCGGGTCAGTTGGACGATGCCGATGTTCTCGGCGCTGGTCACCATCAGCGACGTACCGAAGACGCCGGAGCCCAGCGAGACCAGGGCGTCGGCGCGGGCGATGCGCGGCACGTCGCGGCCCGCGTCCGGGGTGCGGCCGACCGCCTCGCTGTTGAGCACGGTCTGCCCGGTGGCCTCGGCGAGCGAGGCGAGCGCGAAGACGAGGAGCGGGATCGCGGCGAGCAGGTCGAAGTGCGGGGCGCCGTAAGGGAACGGCTCCGGCAGCGCGAACGCGGCGCCGGACGCGAGATGGATGTCGGTGCCGAGCAGCAGCGCGACGACGGTGCCGCCCGCGAGCCCGAAGAGCACCGCCATCTGCCGCCATACGCCGCGCAGCACGAGGAAGAGGACGGCGATGACGCCGAGCGTGGCGAAGCCGGGTCCTGGATCCGACGCCACCATCGGCGCCGTCACCTTGATCATGTTGATGCCGATCAGGACGACCGTCGTGCCCATCACCAGCGGCGGGAACAGCCGCACCACCCGTCCGTAGAACGGCAGTACGCAGATCAGGAAGGCCGCGGCGAGCAGCACGGACCCCGAGGCCGTCGCGGGCCCGTACTCCTGCGTGATCTGCAGGAAGATCGCCACCGCGGCGCCGCCCGGCAGCATCAGGAACGGCAGCCGCGCGCCGACGCGCAGCGCCCGCACGCCCAGGGACTGGAGCAGTGCGCCTGCCCCGCACAGCACCAGCGTGGCGCTGAGCAGCGAGGCGGTCTGCCCGGCGTCGAGCCGCAGTGTCGTGCCGATCAGGATCACCGAGGAGACGGGGGCCGCGACGCCGGCAAGCAGATGCTGGACGGCGAGCGGGGCGAGGCGTGGCAGCGGCAGACGTTCGTCGACGGCGGCGGCCACCGGGTCAGCCCTTCGCTGAGTCGTGCGCCGCGGCCAGCCAGGGCAGTTCGGACGCCGCGTAACGGTAGGCGCGGAAGACGGCGTTGGGTTCGGAGGGGAAGAGCTTGCGGACCTCCTCCTCCTGGTAGCCGCCGAAGTACGGCACGACGTACTCCCAGCAGAGATAGCCGTCGGCGGTGATCTCGAAGAGGCGGCCCGCGGGGGAGTCGGTGACCAGGGTGTTGCCGTTCGGCAGCCGCTGAGCGCTGCCCATGAACGGAGCGAAGAACGACTCGCGGGCCGGGTCGTGGTACTCCCAGACGACCTTGCCGCTCGCCCGCTCGATCTCGATGACGCGGCTGAACGGCACGTCCCAGTGCGGCCGGAAGACGCCGTTGTCGAAGACGAGGAAGTTGCCGTTCGCCAGCTCGGTGGGGCAGTGCTGCTGGGAGACGACGCCGGGCTCGGAACACCAGATGATCTCGCCGGTCTCGCGGGAGATGACGACGACGGCGGAGACCGAGCGGAAGCTGGCGAGGATGTCGCCGTCGCTCGTCGGCAGGACGCTGTTGATCAGCGGGTAGTGCTCACGGGCGTAGTCCGGGTGGAGCGGGAAGTCCTCGCGGCCGAGGTGCTCGGAGACCTTCCACTCCCACGTCCTGTTCCCGTCCGCGTCCACCTCGACGATCGTGTCCGCCCACACCGTGGTGCCGTCGGCCTCGGAGCCGGGCACACCACCGCGCACGGCGGCCGCGTCGGAACCGGTCAGCGGCTCCAGGGCGGTGTAGAGCAGCCGCCCGTCGCCGTAGTGGTGCGCGTCGTGGTGCTGGAGCGGGTCGCGGTGCTCGCGCAGGACCGTGCCGTCCGGGGACATCTCCTGCATGATCCCGCCGCGGTACTTGTGCCACATCGGGAAGAGCGCGGGCTCGCCGGGGAGTACGCCGTTGTAGGCGAGGTTCCCGTTCGGCAGGATCCGCGCGTGCCGGCCGGGGCGGTGCGGCAGGTTCCACTGATGGGCGATCTCGCCGCGGGTGTCGATCAGATAGACCTCGCCGCCGCCGGTGAGCGGCGCGAAGAGGGTGTAGCCGCCGTAACTGGCGTCCTCGTCCAGGGCCATCAGGCCGGTGCCGCGGCGGCGGCGCTGATTCTGGTCCACGCGGGCCATGGTGGGTCCGTCCTCTCGTCTACTTAAGTTTCTTAAGTGGTGCGGAAGACGTTAACCCAAGAGATAGGCTTCGCGATATGGGTAGGACTGACGACGCGGAGACCCCGCAGGTAGGACCCGGGATCCGCAGGCTGCGCCGCGCCCTGGACCTGACCCTGGCCGAAGTGGCGGCGCGGGCGGGGGTGTCGGCGCCCTTCCTCAGCCAGGTGGAGAACGGCCGCTCCCGGCCCAGCATGGGATCCCTGCAGCGCATCGCCGACGCCCTCGACACCACGGCCGTCCAGCTGCTCGCCGCGGCGCAGGCGCCGCGACCGGTCGACGTGGTGCGGGGCGACTCGGTCGCCGTGAGTGAGGGTGAGGGTGCGCGCGAGGCGCGGATGCGCCCCCTGGTCCGCGGTCACCAGCGGCTGCACGCCCTGGAGTTCACCGGTGACCACGGCTGGGGCCGCGAGTTCCGCCACCGCAACGACGAGGTTCTGTACGTCGCCGACGGCTCGGCCGAGGTGGAGGCGGCGGGCTCCGTCTACCGCCTCGAGCGGGGTGACACCCTGTACTGCGCCGCTGAACTCCCGCACCGGTGGCGCCCCTTGGAAGAGGGGACTCGGGTTCTTGTGGTGGGGATCGCGGACCATGTCCAGGTGGTGGACGAAGGTCTCAGCTGAGGAACAGGCCTTACCCGCCCACCGATCCGATCACCCCGCGTCCCCCTACTCGAACTCCGTCCCGCCCTTCCGCGTCAGATACGCGGCGCTGACCGCCTTCGCGATGGCGCGGCCTCCCGTCACCGCGCTGTACCGCTCGACCGCGGGCCGGATCACCACGCCCTCCCGCAGATGCAGCTCGCGCCCCGACACCGTCTCGCGCCCCGAAGCGGTCGCGAGCACCACATCCGTGTCGTACGGACCCTCGTACAGCCGTGGCACCAGCGGCAGTTCACCGCCGAGCACCGTCGCCGGATCCAGCCAGCGCAGCGCGCCGTCGATGTCCGCGCAGACGTCGAAGGCCGCGTAACCGATCGTGTCCCGGCGGCCGTCCGCGCCGTACGTCAGGTCCTGCACGCCCGCGCCGAACACCTCGCCGTAGACGCCGATCCGGCGCGCGCCGAGCCGCTCGGCCAGTGCGGCCGCCGCGGTCGCGACCCCGTGGGCGTGCACCGCGCGCCAGTACAGATTGCGCGGATCCTCCTTCAGGGCAAGGGACTTGGAGCCGAAGCCCTTCGACGAGACATGGACACGGGCGCCGTCCGCCACATACGTCAGGAGGCAGGCCGAACCGTGCAGCTTCTCCGTGAGGACCACCGGCTCGCCGGGCTCGAAGATGTCCGGGTAGCGCTGGACGTTCTCGATGTCGACCCACGGCAGCAGATCCGGCGCTGCCTCCACCTCGCCGTCCATCGTGGGCGGCACCGGCGGCACCCACTTGACGACGCCGAGCCGCTCCGCGAAGTCCGTGCCGTCCGCCGCGGCGGCCGCCAGGTCGACATCCGCGAGCGCACGCGGCCGGCACACGATGCCCTGCGACAGCTCGCCCCGCAGCCGTACCGCCTTCACCCGGTCCGACCTGCCGCCCGCGAGCCGCCCCGTCAGACCCAGCTCCTCGATCAACTCGGCGGGCAGCACGGACTGTTCGGGGATGTAGAGGGCGCTCTCGCCGGTGCGGTAGGCGCCCTTGGCGACCACGGCCCGGTACAGGCCCACCTGGGCCAGTTCGAGGGCGTCGGCGTTGGGATGCTCATGGATGGTCAGCACTTCGGCGGTGACGCGCAGCGTCGACATGGGAACGGGCTCCTAGGGTTCGCGCAGCTCAGGGCGTGCGCACCTCGATGGTCATCGCCCCCAACTGTCCCGTCGGCAAAGCGCTGGAGCGAACCAATATCGGCCTGGTAGCGTCACGCTCTTCGGACGGCGGCGGCACATCCGCCCGCCGCGCTCCGGAGTCCCGTCAGGAACCCCGCCATGACCGTCACGCCCCGCCTCGCCGAGGCGCTCGACCGCATCCATGACCTCTTCGGCGGCCTCACCGCCGCACCGGGCGAGACCGGCTGCACCTACTGCTACGGGGAGCAGGACATCGCCCTCCTGCACCGGCCGGACGCGCCGCTCCCGGACGATCTCCTGTGCGCGTTCATGCACGAGGTGGCCAACCACTTTGGCGACCATCCGGCCGTGATCCGCCGCCTCCTTCCGCAGTTCTGCACATGGCTGGCCGCCGGTGACTTCAAGGGGATGGGGTACGGCGCCTGCGGTCTCGGCCTCTCCGGCTGGCCCGAGTGGCCGCCCGAGCAGGCCGCCGCCGTACGGGAGTTCATCGACGCCTGGTGGGACGATTTCCTGCGGCGGGAGACATCTCCGTACGACGTCACGCGCGTCTTCGCCTACTGCGTCGACCTGGGCGGCACCGTCACGCCCCTGCTCGCGCGGTGGGCCCAGGAGTCTCCGGGCGGCCTTGGTGACCAGCAGCTCGCACGGGCCTGTGAGGCGTGGGAGCAGGATCTGCTGTACGACGACCTGGGCGGCGTGGTCCCGTGGTGGTACTGGTTCGACCGCGATGAGCCCCTCCGTGAGATACAGCGGTGGCTCGCCGAGCACGCCCCGGCCCGGCTGCGTGCCGTCGGCGCGGACCCGGACCTGGCCACCAGGATCGGGTTCCTCGCCCTGCCCTACGACGAGCGCTGGGACGACCCCTACTGGGACGCCGCCGACAGTTCCGCGAGCGCCGCCGAGACCAACTGAGCGTTCGACGCGGCCCGTTGCCCGTCCGGCAGGAACAGGGTGTCCTCCAGGCCGACGCGGGTCGCGAGGCCGAGCCGCCCCGCCAGACGGAGCACCGGCCAGGCCCCGCCCTCCTCGCCGTGCAGCAGCACGGGGCGGCCGTGCGCGGGGCCGATCGCGGCGAGCAGCGCGCGGGCCGACTCCGGGGCCGTCCCGGGGTCGGGGTCCGTCACCTCGGCGAGCACCCGCAGGACGCGCGGGCCGAGCGAGGACGCGGCGAACCGCCGGGCGCCGTCCGTGCCGGACCACAGGCCCGCCTCGACGCCCACGCCCCGGTCGAGCAGCGCCCGGGCCACCGCTTCCGCGCCCGGCTCGTGCCAGTTGACCGACGCGTGGTCGGGGAGCACCGTCCAGGCGCGGATCAGCCCCACCCGCCGGCCGGGATCCGTTTCGGCCCACGCGCCGGTGGTCACCCCTATAGGGACGGAGGCCGCGGCACGTACCGCGTCGAGCGTGGCCGCAACCGCGCGCGGCGCCAACGTGTCTTGTCCACAAGGGGACTTGGGGTGTACGTGCACATCCCGTGCCCCGGCCGCGACGGCCCGCGCCACGGACTCCGCCATCGCCCCGGGCGACACCGGGATCACCGCACCGTCACCCGCGCCGCGGGCGCCGTTCACACAGAGCTGCATCACCACAGGACAACACACAGGGGAGGGCCGATGGGAATCGCCGTCTGCTCGTTGAAGTGGGAAGCCGCCAGGACAGGGCCACAGAAGATCACGTACGACAGCGACGGCTACCACCTCGTGCGGTTTCCGTACGACGACGCCGAGGAGTCGTACGACCCGTGGCACATGCACGACCCCGGCAAGGGACACACCAGCCCGTCCCGGTTCCCGGACGCCCGCTCCGGGCTCATCTGGCCCAGTCACGACGGCTGGGGCACCCTGTCCGCGATGGTCTTCTGGGGAGCGGACGGCCGGTGCACGGAGTACCGGACGCGTTACGTACGTGATCCGCTCGGCGGCTCGACGGGGTACGACTCGACGGCCACCACCGACTGGGTGCCCACCCGGGGCGGGCAGTACCGGACGTACAGCTGGCAGATGTTCGTGCATCCGCAGACGCCCGTCGGCCTCAAGGTGTCGGCGCGCGGCGCCGGCGACGTGAAGATCGCCGCGCCGCTCGTGCTCGCCGAGTTCAAGCTGGCCATCCAGACGGACGTCATGACTCCCTGAACACATTCTGATCAGGCTGAGCGGTTCTGGTGGTTCCGATGGTTCTGATCAGGCGGAGACCAGCGGTCGTTCCCGCTTCGTTCGCGCCCGTGCCGTCGTCGCGGGCGTGAGCACCGGAATCGGCACCACGATCCCGCAGTTCGTGCAGACCGGGCCCGAGGACGGCTCGTGCGCCAGGCCGTGCTTCCAGACGAGATCGGGCCGCACACACACCGGGCAGACCGTGCCGGGGTCCCGTTCGAGCGCCGCTATCAGCCGGCGGAGCACCTCGGCGAGCGGCTCGGAGGGATGGATGCCGGGGTCGTCGCACCAGGCGACGCCGCAGCCGCCCCACGTGCACCGGTGCCAGTCGTCCACACTGCCCGGCCGGCGCAGGCCGTCGTGCTTCTCCTTGCGGCGGCGCTCCGCGAAACCCTCTTCGTAGGCGAGCCAGACCGCCCGCGCCGCCTCCAGTTCGTCGAGCGCCGCGACGAGCCGCGCCGGATCGGGCGACCGGTCCTCGGGCCCGAAGCCCGCCCGGGAGCACAGATGGTCCCAGGTCGCCCGGTGGCCGTAAGGGGCGAACCTCTCCAGGCACTTGCGCAGCGAGTAGCGCCGCAGCGCCAGATCGCTCTGCGGATCGCGCACCTGTCTCGCGAGACTCCGGAATCCGGCCATCGCCCTGCACCTCCGTCGCACGTTCTCGGACGTTGCCGAGTAGACGTATCGACACGCGATTCGGCTCCCTCGGCTTCCATCCGATTTTCGATGGCTGACATAAGGCGGCCGTGAGCTGGAGCTATGTGGGGCTTCTGAAGGGGTTCCCCAAGCACCGCCAGGAGCAAGGGAGTCAGGCAAGGGCGATCCGCCCCGCGGCGAACACGACACGCGCCAGTTCCTCATGGCAGATGTCGCTGTGCGCGCCGGCGGGCGGACCGCCGCGCCGCACCACCGCCGCCGCGTCCACGCTCACGCACCCCTTGGCGGGGATCGCCCGGCCCAGCTTGACGCGCTTGGCGCCGTCGACCGCGCGGATCCCGTTGTAGCCGATGGCGCCCCAGCGCTCCCACAGGCCAAGGAAGGTCGAGGAGTCCCCCGCGATCTTCGAGGCGAGCGGATAGAGCTTGCCCAGGGCGTCGTCGTGGCGCGAGTAGCAGGACACCAGCGGGCCGTCGATGCGGCGCTGTACGCCGTGCAGCGCACCGGCCCGGCGCGGGTCGTGCGGCAGCCGGCCGGAGAACGCGTAGTGCGAGAAGGCGCCTTGGAGCAGCGTCGTCGACTTCACGCCGCGCACCGACTCCGGCATCCCGCGCAGCGCGTACGAGACGAGCCGCGCGCCGAAGCTGTGCCCGATGAGATGCACCCGCAGCGCGGGCGCGTCGCGGACCAGGAGCCCGACCGTGGGGCCGAGTCCCAGCTGGCCCACCGTGCCCGCCCGGCGCTTCATCGCGTAGTAGCTGGCCTGGCGCAGGAGTTCGTGCGCCCCGTTCCAGAGGCGTTTGCGCAGACTCCCGAAGAGTTCCTGCTGCCCCGTGCCCTCCATCGCGGCGGCGAACAGCTCGCACACCTCGACGGCGTCGTCGGTCAGCATGGCGGGCTCGCCGCTCCAGATGTCGTCGGCGAAGCGCCGCGCGGGGCTGTTCTCGTGCACGGAGACGAGATCGCGTACGTGGCGGCCGTACTCGTAGAGGCGGGATGCGACCCCGGAGCGCTCGGCCAACAGGGCGCCGATGCGCTCCAGTTCGCCGTCATGGCCGGGGAACGTCGCGGCGAGCAGCCGCCGGGTCGGCTCGTCGAGCAGGGGGCCCGCACCCGCACCCGCGCCCGCGGCCGCCGCGGTGGAGCGCTCGAAGTCGGGGATCGGCTCGTCGGGGAAGCGGATCGCGGGCCAGATCACGCCCACGTATCCCAGGCGTACGCCCGTGCCCGCGAGGTCCCGGCAGGGCGTGAAGAACCGCCGGTAGAGGTCCCTCGCCGTGTCCTGGTCGTTGTTCCAGCCGTGCGCGAGGACGAGCAGATCGGTGACGCGCTCACGGGCCACCCCGGCGATGAGGCGGTCGCGCTGCGCGGTGTCGGCATCCCCGTCGGCGTCGAAGGTCAGTTCCCAGTAGGGCTCCACGCGGGCATCGTCCTGCGGCCCCGCGGCTCTGACCAGAGGTCCTGCACGGTGGGTCGCACGTGTGGGGTGCTGGTCGCGTCGCGTCAGGCAGCGAGGAGGCAGGCGGCGGCGGGCGGGCCGCGGCGGATCACGGAGTGCTGG
>NZ_JBHYIG010000330.1:0-10136 GCF_042740015.1 Streptomyces sp. NPDC059037 | reverse complement strand
GCCGCCCCCCCCCCCCCCCCACGCGTATGTAGGGGCAGGGCAGATGCACAGGCGAGGCATAGCGGGGCGGCGCCGCGCGCGTCATCACGGGCAGAGGGGCAGTGGGGCCCGTCGGAACGCAGGAGACGAGAAGGTGGCGATGGATGCCGAAGGCCAGGAAAGCTTCCGGGAGTTCGTGGACAACAGGTCGAGCGCACTTCTGAGGACCGCCGTGCTGCTCAGCGGCGGCGACCGGCACGCGGCCGAGGACCTGCTGCAGAACGCGCTGGTCAAGGCCGCGGGCCGGTGGCATCGGATCGACGATCCCGAGGCGTACGTACGGCAGATCCTCTACCGGCAGCAGGTCAGCCGCTGGCGGCTGAAGTGGCCGCGGCGCGAACTGGCCGTCGCCGAGCCGCCGGAGAGCGCCGTGGGGGACGCCGCAGGCGCCGCCGAGCTGCGCATCGTGATGCGGGCCGCGCTGGCCCGGCTCACCACGCGGCAGCGCACCGTGCTGGTCCTGCGCTACTTCGAGGACCTGCCGGAGGCGGATGTCGCCCGGCTGCTCGGCTGCTCGGTCGGCACCGTGCGCAGCACGACGCACCGCTCGCTCGCCAAGCTGCGAGGCCTCGCGCCGGAACTGGCGGCGCTCGACGGTCCTGACCCCGGCACCGGCCGGCCACCGTCCCCCGACTACTCGCCCGTGTCGTCCGTGGAGGTACAGCAGTGAACGTGGAAGAAGTGGTGCGCGAGTCGCTCCGGGAGCAGGCGGGCGACGGTGTGCGGCCCTCGGAGGGTCTCGCCGACCGGGTCCTCGCGCTCAGGCGCCGCCGCAGGACCCGCACCTTCGCGGGCCTCGCGGTCGCCACGGCTGCGGCGGTCGCGGCCGCGGTGGCCGTGCCCGCGCTCGACGGGGGCGGCGAGGACGTCCGCCCGGCGAGCGACGCACAGACCGGCGACGTCGTCGCCCACCCCGACCAGTCGCCGCCCCGCGACCTGATCGCCGCGGGGAGCACCGCGCTCGCCGCGTTCTACACCACCCGGACGACGGAGCAGCCGGGCGGCGACAAGCTCACCACCCGTACGTACGGCCTGCTCGACCAGAAGACGGGGACGTACAAGAAGGCCTCCAAGAAGTGGGCCTGGATCGATGTCGCGCCGGGCATGCGCACCGCCGCGGTCCTGGAGGGCGAACTGCCCGCCCGGCGCATCGGGATCCTCGACCTGATCACCGGCAAGGTCGAGCGCTGGATCCCGGTGAACCACCCGGTGGCGGGGGTCAGTTGGTCCCCCGACGGCGGTGAGCTGGTCGCCACCGCGTACGCCAAGAACCCCGACCGGCTGATCGACCTGCCCGACGACCACCCCAAGAACCCGCCCCAGCGGCACGGCAGCCGCACCGGATTCTTCGTCGTCGACGCCCCGTCCGGCGAGGTGGGCCCGTTCCGCGAGCTGCCGCAGAAGGCCGCCGGCGAGTTCGGCTTCTTCGACGGCAACCCGCGCGAGGACCTGCGCTGGAGCCATGACGGCAAGCTGCTCTACGTCCAGCTGGCCATGGGCCCCGACGGCGAGAACCGCGCCTGGTACACGCCGGAGGGCAAGAAGACGAAGGCGCCCGCCGCCGAGCGGTACGCGGGCTGGCCCGAAGCCGGTCTTTCGCCCGACGGGAAGCTGCTCGCGAGCGACGGCAACGACAAGGGCTCACCGGTCCTCGACCCGAGGACCGGCAAGAAGATCACCACGGTGCCGGGGCAGCAGCAGCTCGCCTGGGCCGACAACAAGCGGTTGATCGCGTGGGGCTGCGACCCGAAGAAGTGCAGCGGGAAGGGCGAGTTCCGCAACCAGCTCGTGCTGGTCACCGTCGACAGCAAGAAGGTCGTGCCGCTCAGCGACTTCCGCAAGGCGTCGGACGACTATCCGGGCCGCTGGACGCCGATGTTCGCCGCCCGCTGACCCTCGGCGGAGCTAGCGCAGCGCCTCGTACGCCGTCATCAGCCCGTCGGTCGCCTCGCGGCCGGCGGGCAGCAGCGGTGCCCGCACCGGACCGCCGGGCAGACCGAGCGCGCCGAGGACCGCCTTGGAGGTCACCGTGCCGGGCAGGCCCGCGCCCATCATCAACTCGATGAGCTCCATGGCTCGTTGCTGAAGCCGCTGAGCCTCGGTCGTGTCTCCCGCGTCGAACGCGTCGATGATCGCCCGGAGTTGGCGCGGCACGGCGTTGGCCACCGTGCTGATGTATCCGGCGCCGCCGATCGCGTACATCGCCAGGATGTACTCGTCGCAGCCCGTGTAGTACGCCAAGTCCGTGCGGGCGAGCACCTTCTGAGTGCCCATCAGGTCGTACGCGCAGTCCTTCACGGCGACGATCCGGGGATGCTCGGCCAGCCGCAGCATCGTCTCCGGCTCGATCCGCGTCCCGGTGCGGCCCGGGATGTCGTACAGCGCGAGCGGCAGCCCCGAGGCGTCGGCGACCTCGCGGAAGTGCGCCTCGACCGCGGCCTGCGGCGGCTTGCTGTAGTACGGGGTGACCACCAACAGGCCGTCCGCGCCCGCCTTCTCGGCCTGCAGCGCCAGCTCGACGGTGTGCCGCGTGGCGAAGCTGCCGACGCCGGCGACGACCGTGGCCCGGTCGCCGACGGCCTCGGCGACGGCCCGTACGAGCGCGGACTTCTCGCCGTCGGATGTGGTGGGGGACTCGCCGGTGGTGCCGGACAGCACGAGCCCGTCGCAGCCGCCGTCCACCAGACGCGCGGCGAGCCGCTGCGCGCCGTCGAGGTCGAGCAGACCGTCGTCCGTGAAGGGCGTGACCATCGCGCAGAGAGCGCGGCCGAAGACAGGAGCCGATGAGGGTGAGGTCATAGGGGCAGTGTCGGCACGACAGCCGTGAAGCTCCACTTAATTCTGCTACGAGATACGGGGCAGGAACGCTACGAAGTGGACGCCGAACCCGGCGGGCACTAGTGCCAACTCGCCCCCGTATGGGCCACCATGGCGGGACGGTAGTCGACGGACGGCCGCAGGGCCGGGCACAGGAGGCGTCATGAGGCTGGGCAAGGCACTCGCCACCGGTATCGCCGAAGAGCAGTCGATCGAAGAGCCGACCGAAGAGCGGGTCGAAGAGCGGGGCGAAGAGCGGATCGAGGACGCGGTGCTCGATCCCGAACGGGTCGAAGAGATCCAGGCGGCGGTCGAGGTGCCGGCTACCCGATGAGGCTGCGGCTCCCCGAGGAACGCCCGAAGGAGCCGCCGACCGGATACAAGATCGCCCACCCGGTGCTTTCCCAGGACGGCACCCGGGCCGGGTTCACCGGTGTCTCCCTGGGCGCCGCCCTGCCCTACGCGGTGCTCGACGAGGCGCACTGCGTCTACGGCAGACGGCACGAGGCCCCGCACCGCCGCTGCGACTGCGGCTTCCACTGCGTCCACGAACGCGCCGCGGCCGAGGCGTTCCTCTGCATCGCCGAACATCGCAGGGCGGCGCTGCTCGAAGTGACGGTGCTCGGCGCGTACATCCGCTTCGAGCGCGGCTTCCGGTATGCGCGGCAGCGGGTGCGCACGGCGACGGTGCGGCCCTGCGGCTGCGGGGCGCGGGCCTCGCTGCTCGTGGACGCCGGGTGGGGCAGGCCCGGATGGCAGGTGCTAGAGAGCGCGTGCGGGGGGTGCGCGGGCAGGCGTACGGCGCTGCGGCTGGCGGAGTTCGCGCGGATCGCCGGGGAGGGGCTCACGGTCCTGGGGGCGCGTCCCGGGTCCGGGGTGCCTCCGCGGGGCTTGGGAGTGCCCGAGCTCCTCGCGGAGGCGGCTCTGCTGCAGGCCCGACTCGACGTGTTCCAGGGGGAGTTGGCGCGACTGGCGAAGGGTGAACGGAACTAGCGCGCACCGTCTGGCATGATCGGCGCGGGGCGTGACAGGCCGACATGACAAGACATGAGGCTTGATGAGCAACAACAACGACAACCGGACGCAGGCACAGGCACAGGCACAGGACAAGCGCGTCGCCCTGGTGACGGGGTCGTCATCGGGCATCGGCGCGGAGGTGGCCCGCCGTCTCGCCGCGGCGGGCATCCGCGTCGTGGTCAACTCCGCCAACTCGGTCGAGGCCGGCGAGAAACTGGCCGCCGAACTCCCCGATGCCGTCTACGTCCGGGCGAACGTCGCCGACGAGGCCGACGCCGCACGCCTGGTCCGGACGGCGGTCGACACCTACGGACGCCTGGACATCCTCGTCAACTGCGCGGGCGCGACCCGCTTCATCGCCCACGACGACTTCGAGTCCGCGAACCCCCAGGTCTGGCGCGAGCTCTACGACATCAACGTCATCGGCGTATGGCAGACGATCACGGCGGCCGTCCCGCACCTGCGGGCGAGCGGCGCGGGCAGCGTCGTCACGATCTCCTCGCAGGCGGGGGTACGCCCCGGCGGCAGCTCCATCCCGTACTCCGTCAGCAAGGCCGCCGTGAACCACATGACGAAGCTCCTGGCCAAGACCCTCGGCCCGGACGTACGGGTCAACGCGGTCGCGCCGGGAATGATCGACACCCCGTGGTTCGACGGGGTCGAGGGCATCGAGTCCGCGATGGAGGAGACGGCGGCCAGGCTTCCGCTGCGCCGCGTGGGCAGGCCGCAGGACATCGCGGACGCGGTCTTCGACCTGGCCAACGCCTCGTACATCACCGGCGAGGTCCTGCTGGTGGACGGCGGCGGCCACCTTCTGTGACCCGCGCCGACGGGCCGCCCCCGCGACCGCGTTGACGACCCTCGCCCGTCAGAGGAGGCTCAGGCCATGAGCACACATCCGTACGCGCGCTATGTCGCGATGGGCGACAGCCAGACGGAAGGGATCGGAGACGGCGACGAGGTCCACGGCTACCGCGGCTGGGCCGACCGCCTCGCCGAGCTGCTCGCCGATGCCAACCCTGACATCGGGTACGCCAACCTCGCCGTGCGGGGCAGGCTGACCGCGGGCATCAAGGCGGAGCAGCTTGCCCCCGCGCTGGCCCTCAAGCCGGACCTGGTCACGGTCATGGCGGGCATGAACGACCTGGTGCGGCCCGGCTTCGACGCCGCGGGGGTGGCCCGCGACATCGAGGACATGTTCACCGAGCTCACCGCGGCGGGGGCGCGGGTGGCCACGGTGACGTTCCCGGACATCGGGCGGATCTCGCCGCTCGCGCGCCGGGCGATGCCGCGGGTGCTCGATCTGAACGCCCGGATCAGGGCGGCCGCGGACCGCCATGGCGTCGTCGTCTTCGACACGTTCCCGCACCGGATCACCACCGACCCCCGGCTGTGGTGTGCCGACCGGCTGCATGCCAGTCCGCTGGGGCATGCGCGGATCGCCGCCGGCATGGCCGACGCGCTCGGCATCCCGGGGCACGAGGACTGGCTGCGGCCGCTGCCGGCGCCTCCGGCGGTTTCGCCGCTGCGGGCGGCGGTGGTGGAGGCGCGGTGGTTTGCGGGGTTCATGGGGCCGTGGGCCTGGCGGCGGGTGCGGGGGCGTTCCACTGGGGACGGGAGGGAGGCCAAGCGGCCGGCTCTTGGGCCGGTGGTTGTGCCGGAGCGGGCGCCGTGAGGCTGGCGCCTCGTGCATCGCTTGCCCGGCAGCTGTGGGCACAGCCCGGACGGCGGTAGGGGAGTACCACGATCACGAGGGAGTGGCCGTTATGACCAGCAGTGGCAAGGAGTTCGAGATCGTGCGGGAGTTTGAGGTCGATGCCTCGCCCGTGGAGGTCTGGGACGCGCTCACCACCGGCACCGGCGGCTGGCTGTGGCCCATGCGGTACGAACCTCGCGAAGGCGGTGCCGCCCCCTTCGGCGGCACCGTCACCCGCTGGGATCCCCCGCACCGCCTCACCGGACGCGTGGAGGATCCGGAAGGTCTGCCGGACGGCCAGGTCCTCCATCAGCTCGACCAGACCATCGAGCCCCGCGACGGCGGCCGCCGCTCCTGGGTCCGCTACGTACACAGCGGTGCCTTCACCGACGACTGGGCCAACCAGTACGACGGGGCGAGCAAGCACACCGACTTCTATCTGCACACCCTGCGCCAGTACCTGACCCACTTCACGGGCCGCCCCGCCGCCTTCACCACCCTGGAGGGCCCGCCGTCCGCCAAGACCCCGGACGCCTTCATCGAGCTGGGCCGCCATCTGGGCCTGCCCGACGACGCCCGGGAGGGCGCCCGCGTACGCGTGGACGCGCCAGGCGGCCCGCTCGACGCGGTGGTCGACTTCCGGACGTCGTACTTCATCGGCCTGCGCACGGACACCGCGCTGTACCGCTTCTTCGGGCGCAACCGCTTCGGCGCCCCCGTGGCCGTCAGCGTCCACGACTTCGCGACGCACACCGACCCCAAGGGCACCGAACTGGCCTGGCGGGACTGGCTGGACAGGCTGTACGCCTAGGAGAGCCCGTCCAGCCGCCCGGAGCCTACGGGCGGAACCTCAGCACCTGCGGGTCGTGGTCACTGTTCTGCTCGGCGAACTCCGCGTTGATGTGCACGCTGTCGTACGCGAAGTCCCCGGCACCCCCCACCCCGGGACTGGTCAGGATCTGGTCGAGGACCTGCGAGTTCCCCTGGTACACGTACGAGTAACGCTCGGACCGGGGAAGGGACTTGACGGCCGACTTCAGCGCGCCGCCCGACTCCAGGGCCTTCGTCGTCCGGGAGAACTCGAAGTCGTTCACATCCCCGAGCACGACCACGTCCGCGCTCTTGTGCACCTTCCGTACGTCCCGCACGAAGGAGTTCACGGCCTGCGCCTGCCGCACCCGCTTCTCCTCCGACGAGCGCACCGGCGGCTGATGGTGCGACGTGAGGCCCTCGTCGCCGCCCTTCGAGCCGAAGTGATTGGCGACCACGAACACGGTCCGCCCCCGGAAACTGAACTCGCCGGCCAGCGGCTTGCGGCTGTCCGCCCAGGCGGAGTTCGCGGGGTCGATGCGACCGGGCGAGAGGGTCAGCTCGGCCCGTCCGCCCGAGGAGGAGGCGACGACGTCCGTGGCGGTCGTCGCGTTCCCTTCGCCCCGGTCGGTGAAGGACACCCGCTCCGGGTTGAAGAGGAACACCTGACGGATGTTGCCGCCCGGCTCCCCGCCGTCCTTGTTGTTCTCCGGGGCGATGGACCGCCACTCGTAGCGGGGCCCGCCCGCGGCGACGATCGCGTCCGTGAACTTTTTCAGGGTCGCCTCCGCCGAGACGGTCCCGTCGTTCTTGGCGCCGTTGTCGTCCTGGATCTCCTCCAGGGCGAGGATGTCGGGCGATGCGAGGTTCGAGACGACGGCGCCCGCGAGCGCGTCGAACTTCTTCTGCGGGTCGGTCGGGTCGAGGTTCTCCACGTTGTACGTCGCCACGGCCAGTTCACCCTTGGCCTGGCGCCGTGTCTTCTCGCGTACGAGTCCCTTGTCGGTGACCTTGCCGAGGGTGCGCGCCGTCAGGGTGTAGCCGCCGAACTGGTTGAAGTCCAGGGGCCCTTCGGCGCCACCGGACAGCACGTCGCCGACGTTCGCCTTCGGGAACGGCTGCTCGGAGACCGGCGCGAGCTGCTGGATCTGCAGCCGCCCGGTGTTCTGCGCCGTGTAGGAGCCGTAGACGGTGCCGCCCCGCCGGTCCGCGTTCTCGCGCGGCTTCACGGTGATCCACAGCTCGTTGTAGGGATCGGTGGCGCCGACCACGCGCGAGGTGCCGACGCGTACGTTCATGCCCTCCAGGGACTCGTACAGATCGAGGGCGTACGAGCGGGGCTTCAGCGGCAGCGCGTTGATGCTGGAGCCGTCCGCCGGGTCGCCGTCGGGCGCGTACGCGGACGGCACCTTCCTGGCGTCCACCGTGACCGGCGCGGGCAGCGTGTTGCCGGACGATTCGACGGTCACCGTCGGCTTGGTGAGCTGGGTCAGGGACTGGTTGCCGGACGCGGCGCCGCCGGGCACGTACTCGGCGACCGTGCCGGAGACGCGGACGGCGTCGCCGGTCTTCACCGTCAGGGCCGCCGACCCCGTGTAGACGAAGACGCCCTCGCTGGTCGCGGCGTCCGAGTCGGTCTTCGGGTCCTGGATCCAGAAGCCCTTGGAGCCGTAGGAGCGCACGCCCGTGACGATGCCCGTCACGTCCGTGACCTGCCGGCCGTTCAGGGGCGAGAGACGGGTGGTGCCCTGGATGTCGTGGACGCGGACCTCGTCGGCGGAGGCGGCGGACGAGCTCGCGGCGAGCAGACCGGCGGCCAGCGCGGTGGCGACGACGGTGGCGATCGCGGCGGATCTCACGGTGGGCCGGGTGGCACCGGGTATGAGCGGCATGTGGGGACTCCGGGTGGGTGAGGGAACGTACGCAGCACCGGGCCGGCGGGCGCCCGGGACTCTACGCGCGTCAATCTCTTGTGTGGCCAGGGGAGTTGTCAAGGTTCGGCGGGTGTTCTCGCCGTGTATGTCTTCTGACAGGGACATGAACTATCAAAAGGGGCGGGCCCGAAGGGCACTCGGTTGAGGGTGGCGGAGGGAGACGGGCGGGCGGCATGGGTTCATATCCGTCTAGGCTTCTGTTCAGTCGAACCGTTTGCTTTGTCTCGGAGGAGAACCAGCCGATGTCCGTAAGTCCCGCCACCCTGCCGCCGGTGCTGCTGCACCCCGAAGCGGAACTCGCGCGGGCCGCGCTCGCCACACCGCTGCTGTCCCGCGCCGCGCGGCTCGCCCGCTGGGCGGGCCCCGGCACACGGGTCGGGGCGGGCGGCGAACTCGTCGACGAGCAGCTGCCGGCCGCCGCCGCGGAGCTGGGCCTGGACACGGACGACCCGGACTCCGCCGCGTACGCCAGTGAGGCCTGGCGGGTGGCGGTCGACACGGGCCTGGTGGAGGTCACGGACGGCGACGAGGAGGAAGGGGAGGGGGCGCTCGGCACGGTGACCGTGGGCGAGGACCTCGCCGCGCTGACGTCCGGCAGCCCGCAGGACGTCCTCGGGGTCTGGCTCGGCGCCCTGGACACGGTGTACGGGGACGCGACCGTGCCCGACATGGACAACCTCCTCGACGTCCTGGAGGAGAACGGCGAGGTCGACTTCGACGAGCTCGGCTGGGACCCGCAGGCCGAGGCGGACTTCCTCGACGGTGTGCTCGGCAATCTGTATCTGCTGACCGTCAGCGACGCCGCCGGGAACGAAGGGCCGGTGCCGCTGCCCGCGCTCGCCGCCTCGATGATCGTGCCCGACGACATGGGGGAGCCCACGGACGACGTCCTGGAGCAGGTGTCGGACGCGATGATGAAGCTCGACGACCAGTTCCGGCTCTTCGAGCCCCTTGGGCTCGTCGAGTACCAGCCGGTCGACGAGGCGCTGATGGTCGACATCGACGAGGCGGAGGCGCCGCTGCCGGACGACGACGAGGACGTGTCCCGGTACGGCCTCGTCCGCCTTACGCCGCTCGGCCTGTACGGAGTGCGGGCGCGGATGCTGGAGGCCGGCGTCGACGCGCCCGCGGTCGGTGACCTCGCGGACAAGGGCGCCGACACGCTGCTCGACGGGACGGCCGGCTTCCCGCAGGCGGCCGCGCAGGCCGAGATCGAGCTGTGGCTGGCCCGGCACGAACCGCTGGGCGCGGCACGGGAGTTGCTGGCCGCGGCACGCGGTGGCGACGAGGGCGCGCCGCTGCGCAGGCTGCGGTGCCAGCAGGCGCTTTCGCTGGTGGGCGTGGAGGCGGAGGCGGCGCTGCGGGAGGTGCTCGACGACGCGGAGCTCGGCGGGCTCGCCCGGGTGTGGCTGGCCGAGCACGGGGCCGCGGACGTGCCCGCGCCGTCCGAGGCGATGGTGTTCTGGCTGACCATCGACACGATCGCCGCGCAGCTCGCCGCCGAGGGCAACTCGGACGAGCTGCAGGGTCTGGTCGAGGGGCTCTCCGAGCAGCACAGCGGGTTCTTCGCGGCGGCCTGGCGGGTCGAGCACCCGGCCACCGCCGACGTCCTGGAGGCGATGGGGCGGCTGCACCCGGACAAGAAGGTGGCGAAGGAAGCGCGGAAGGCGGCCTTCAAGGCCCGTTCGCAGCAAGGGATTTGACGCACTGGGGCGGGCGGGGCCGGGGCCGCCGCGGAGGCCCCGGCGCCGCCCCCCCCCCGCGCCACGAAAAACAAAACGCTCATTGAAAAAAAAGAAGACAACACCAAGACCCACAAACAC
>NZ_JBHYIG010000329.1:0-10217 GCF_042740015.1 Streptomyces sp. NPDC059037 | reverse complement strand
CCGGTGGGCTCGGTGAGGTTTAACAGCCCCCGGCGGGGCCCGGCCCCCCGCGGGCGCCCGCCGCCGCCCCGCCGTTCGCGGCGGCCGAGAGCGCCGCCGCGAACACACCCCTGACGGGCGCCTCCGCGGTCACCGGCGTGACCAGGACCTCGATGACCCCGCCGCAGGTCAGGCCCACGGCGAAGGCGTCCTCGTCGCTGTAGCCGAAGCGCTCGCGCACCGCCGTGCCGTCCGCCAGGGCCTGCACGCACAGGTCGTACACGGCCCCTTCCACACAACCCCCGGAGACCGAACCGATGGCGGTGCCCTCGCTGTCCACGGCGAGGGCCGCGCCGGGCGGGCGCGGCGCGCTGCCGCCCACCGCCACGACGGTGGCGACGGCGAACGCCCGGCCCTCCCGCACCCATCGGTCGAGCTCGGCGGCGATGTCAAGCATCCCGGACTCCTGCCGCGTCCAGGACGCGGTCGGGCCGGATCGGCAGCGCACGATGGCGTACGCCGGTCGCGTGCCAGACCGCGTTGGCGATCGCCGCGGCGGCGCCCACGATGCCGATCTCGCCGATGCCCTTGATGCCCACGGGGTCGTCCGCGTCCGGGTCGTCGACCCAGTCCGCCTCGATGTCCGGCACATCCGCGTTGGCGGCGAAGTGGTAGCCCGCGAAGTCGGCGCCGACATGGCCGCCCGTCGCCTGGTCCCTGACCGCCTCCTCGTGCAGCGCCATCGACAGGCCCCAGATCATGCCGCCGACGAGCTGGCTGCGTGCGGTCAGCGGGTTGACGATGCGGCCCGCCGCGAAGATGCCGAGCATCCGCCGTACGCGCACCTCGCCGGTGGTGACGTCCACGGCGACCTCGGCGAACTGCGCCCCGTAGGAGTGCCGTTCCTTCTGCGCGAGCGCGAAGACGTACTCACTGGTGTCGGATCGCACGGTGATCCCCTGCGGCGGGATGTCGCCGCCCAGGGCCAGTTGCTCCCGCAGCTCACGCACCGCGGCCGTGACCGCCCAGCCCCAGGAGCGGGTGCCCATCGAGCCGCCGGAGATCGCCGCCGGGCCGAAGTCGCTGTCGCCGATGCGCACATGGACGCGGTCCTGGGCCACTTCGAGGGCCTCGGCGGCGATCAGGGTCAGCGCGGTCCGCGCCCCCGTGCCGACGTCCGACGCGGTGATCCGCACGGTGAAGGTGCCGTCGGCCTCCGCCGTCACGGCCGCCGTGGACGGCATCGCGATCACCGGGAAGGTGGCCGCGGCCGTGCCGGTGCCGATCAGCCAGCGGCCTTCGCGCCGCAGGCCGGGGCGCGGGTCCCGGTCCGCCCAGCCGAACCTGCGGGCGCCCTCCTCGAAGCAGGACACGAGGTTGCGGGAGCCGAACGGCAGCCCGGAGACGGGGCCGACGTCCGGTTCGTTGCGGGCCCGCAGCGCGATCGGGTCCAGGCCGGTCCGCTCGGCGAGTTCGTCGATCGCGGACTCCAGGGCGAACGATCCCGGAGCCTCGCCGGGCGCGCGCATGAAGGTCGGCGTCGGCACGTCGAGCCGCACGACGCGGTTGACGCTGCGGTGGGCGTCCGCGGCGTACATCGGACGCCCGAACCCGGCGCTTCCCTCGACGAATTCATGCACCTTCGACGTGAGGCTGTGCGCCTGGTGGCCGACCGCGCGCAGCCGCCCGTCGGCGTCGGCGCCGAGCCGGACGCGCTGGGCGGTGGGGCTGCGGTAGCCCGTGAGCGAGAACAGCTGGCGGCGGGTGAGGACGACCCTGACGGGGCGGTCGAGCACGGTCGCCGCCATCACGGCGAGGATCTGGTGGACGCGTAGGCCCTTGGACCCGAAGGCTCCGCCGATGTGCTCGGACCGCACCCGTACCGAAGCCGGGTCGAGCGAGAACAGCTTCGCCAGCTCGTCCGCGACCCAGGTGCTGCCCTGGTTGGAGTCGACGACTTCGAGGCGTCCGGCATCCCAGCGCGCCATCGCGGCGTGCGGCTCCATCGGGCTGTGGTGCTCTTCGGGCGTGGTGTACTCCTCGTCCACGACATGGGCGGACGCGGCGAGTTCGGCCTCCAGGTCGCCCTTCTCCATCTGGTGGTTGTCACCGTCCGGTGTGTACGTGTCGGGGTGCGCGGCGGAGAACGCGACGTCGTGCGGCTCCGCCTCGTACTTCACCACCAGCGCCTCGGCGGCCTCTCGCGCCTGCTCGGAGGTCTCGGCGACGACCAGCGCCACGGGCCAGCCGACGAACGGCACCCGGTCGTGCTGGAAGACCTCGACGATCGGGTCGGGCGGGCCGAGCATGCTGACGTAGTCACCGTCGACGCGTGGCGCGTTCCCGTGGTGCAGGACCGACAGGACACCCGGCATCTCGCGCACGGCGTCCGACTCGACCGAGCTGATCCGGCCGCGGGCGATCGTGGACAACACCAGCCAGCCGTGGGCGAGTTCGGCGAAGGGGACCTCCGCCGCGTACCGGGCGGAGCCGGTGACCTTGTCCCGGCCCTCCACGCGGGTGTACGAAGCGCCGACGGCGCCCGTCACCCCGGTGGATGTGGTGGTCGTGGTCGGCGTCATCGGTGTCCTCATCGGGGTGCCTCCTCGGTGAGCTCGGTCAGCATCGCGACGACGAGGTTGCGCAGCAGCGTCACCTTGTAGCCGTTGTGGGGCAGCGTCCGTGCGGCCGCCAGTTCGGCGTCCGCGGCGGCGGCGAACGCCTCGGCGGTCGCCGGGCCCCCGGTCAGCACACGCTCGGCCTCCAGCGCCCGCCACGGCCGGGACGCCACCGCACCGAAGGCGATGCGCACTTCGCGTACGACACCGTCCTGGACGTCGAGCGCGGCGGCGATCGAGCCGATCGCGAAGGCGTACGACGCGCGCTCGCGCACCTTGCGGTAGCGGGAGACGGTGGCGACCGGAGCCGGCGGCAGGGTGATGCCGGTGATCAGCGCGCCGGACGGCAGCGCGGTCTCCAGGTGGGGTGTCTCGCCCACCGGGAGGTAGAACTCGGCGAGCGGCAACTCGCCGGTCCCCTCGGCCGTTTCGTACGACACGACGGCGTCGAAGGCGGCGAGTGCCACCCCCATGTCCGAGGGATGGATGGCCACGCAGTGTCCGGAGGCGCCGAGGATGGCGTGGTTGTGGTGCTCGCCCTCGATGGCGGGGCAACCGCTGCCGGGAGCACGCTTGTTGCACGGCTTCGACAGATCGGTGAAGTAGCCGCAGCGGGTGCGCTGGAGCAGGTTCCCGCCGACCGTGGCCATGTTGCGCAGCTGTCCCGACGCGCCGGCGAGCACGGCCTGCGCCAGCGCAGGGTAGCGGCGGCGCACTTCGGGGTGGGCGGCGAGATCGCTGTTGGTGACGGTCGCGCCGATCCGCAGGCCGCCGTCGTCGGTGACCTCGATCCGGTCGAGGGGCAGCTCGCGCACGTCGACGAGCAGGGCGGGCCGTTCAACGCCCGACTTCATCAGGTCGACGAGGTTGGTGCCGCCGCCGAGGACGCGCGCGTCGGGGTCGGCGCCGAGCAGCGCGAGCGCGCCGGGGACGTCGATCGCGCGCCGGTAGTCGAATTCCCTCATGCCACAGCCTCCGTACTGCCCGCGGTCTCGTTCGCGGCCGCCTTGGCGACCGCCTGCACGATCGACACATACGCGCCGCAGCGGCAGAGATTGCCGCTCATCCGCTCTCTGATCTCGTCGGCGGTCAGCTGCGGCACGACCGCCTCGGGCCGTACGTCGGCGGTCGCCGCGCTCGGCCAGCCCGCGGCGTGCTCCTCGATCACCGCGATGGCCGAACAGATCTGCCCCGGCGTGCAGTAACCGCACTGGAATCCGTCGAGGTCGAGGAAGGCCTGCTGCACGGGGTGCAGCCGCTCGCCGTCGGCGACGCCTTCGATGGTGGTGATCACCCGGCCTTCGGCGGCGACCGCGAGCTGCAGACAGGAGACGGCCCTGCGGCCGTCGATCAGGACCGTGCAGGCGCCGCACTGGCCCTGGTCGCAGCCCTTCTTGGTGCCGGTCAGATCGAGGCGCTCGCGCAGCGCGTCGAGCAGAGTGGTGCGGTGGTCGACGGGCAGCGTGTGCTTTTCGCCGTTGATGTTCAAAGTGATGGCGCTGGACGTCGATGGAGCCACGATCGGCCTTCTTTCGCTTCTGTCAGCTTTTTCAGCAACTGCCGCTCAAGAGCGGGAGCGTGGAACGAGGCGATCCCGACGGTGAGTTCGGGAAGAGATGGCGCTGTGCGTAGGGGTGCCGCACGCGACACCGTCGAAGTGCGGCGAGAGGCTGTCGGCCGCGATCGCGACCGGCCATCCCCCGCCGGCTGATTCTGCCGGTATGGTGAGCCTAAGTGGACAGCTGTCCGCAAGCATTGAATTTACCGGACAGTTGTCCGCTTAGCAAGGCCGGCACGGGCTGCAACGAGCCGACCCACGCCGTGATTCCCGGGAGGAGGGCGAGTGCGGGAGCAGAAGGACGCACGGCTGCGCTCGGACGCGCAACGGAATCGCGAGCGCATCCTGGAAGTGGCTCTCGCGGAGCTGACGCGATCGGCCGACGCCCCGCTGAGCGCGATCGCGAAGAAGGCGGGCGTCGGGCAGGGCACCTTCTACCGCAACTTCCCCAACCGCGAGGCACTCGTCCTCGAGGTCTACCGCTACGAGGTCCAGCAGGTCTGCGACACGGCGTGCCAGCTGCTCGACACCCGCGCCCCCGACGAGGCTCTGCGGGAGTGGATGGACCGGCTCGCGCAGTACGCCATGGCCAAGGCCGGTCTGGCGGACGCGATGCGCAAGGCGACCCTCGCGAAGGGCACCCTGATCGGGCTGAGCAAGGGTTCGCTGTCCTCTGCGGTCGAGGCCCTCCTGAGGGCGAACGAGGAGGCGGGCACGATCCGCCCCGGCGTGACCCCCGACGACTTCATGCTCGCCATCGCGGGCCTCTGGCAGATCGACCCGCACGGCGACTGGCAGCTGCGGGCCGGACGGCTCCTCGACCTCGTCATGGACGGGCTGCGGGCCGGCGCCCCCGGACGATGAGCGGTGCGGTGACGCACGCCGCGGCGACGAGGATGCCGAAGGCGACGGTCAGGGCCACCGCGTAGCCGTGCACGGACGCGGCCGTCGGCGTGGCGTCGGCCCGGGACGCCAGGTGGGCGGCGGCCGCGCTCGCCGCGACGGTGTTGAGCAGGGCGGTGCCGAGCGCGGCTCCCAGTTGCTGCGACGCGTTGTACGCGGCCGCCGCGGCCCCGATGTCCTGCGGGCGCATTCCCCCGGTGGCCAGGCTCGCGGTCGGCGGCATGACGCAGCCGAGGCCGAGCCCCGTCAGGACAGGGGCGGGCAGCAGATAAACAGGCAGTACGTGCGTGCTCTGTGCGGTGAGCCGGGTCAGGACGAACATCCCGGCGGCCGCCGCGAGCAGCCCCGGCAGGATCAGCGCCGCGGGTGCGACGCGTCCGTGCAGCCGCCCGGCGACGAGCGTCGCACCGACCAGCGCGGCCACGGCGTTGACGATCAGCGTGAGGCCCGCCTGGACCGGCGAATAGCCGAGGACCGTCTGCGTGTAGTAGCTCATGAAGAGGTAGAAACCGAACATCGCGACGAACAGCAGGGTGATGGCGACGAATGCGCCGGCCCGCGCGCGGTCAAGGAGCACCCGCATCGGCAGCAGCGGTTGCGGCGCCCTGACCTCCACGGCCGCGAACGCGACGAGCAGCAGCACACCTGCCAGGAGGAGGGTGAGGACCAGCGGCGCGTCCCAGCCGCGCGGCTCGGCCTCGTTGAAGGCGTACACGATCGCGGCGAAGCCCCCGGCACTGAGCAAGGCGCCCGCCACGTCGAGCCGGCCGCCCGCCCCGCGCACCGGCCGGTCCCTCGGCACGAAGGCCGCGCCGAGTACGGCGAACAGCGCGACGGGGACATTGACGTAGAGGCACCAGCGCCAGCTCGCGTACTCGGTGAGCAGTCCCCCGGCGACCAGGCCGACGGCCGACCCGGCGGCACCCACCGCGGCGAACACGCCGAACGCCCGGCCCCGTTCCCCCGGTTCGGAGAAGGTGACCGTCAGGAGCGAGAGCCCGGCGGGCGCGAGCACCGCGGCGAACGCCCCCTGCAGGGCCCGCGCCCCGAACAGCACCCCGGGGTTCGCGGCGGCCCCGCCGAGCGCGGACGCGGCGGCGAAACCGATCAGTCCGATGAGGAACGTACGCCGGTGGCCGAGCGCCCCGCTGATCCGCCCGCCGATCAGGAGCAGCCCGCCGAAGGCGAGCGCGTACGCGGTGACGGCCCACTGGCGGCTCGCGTCGGACAGACCGAGGGCGCTCTGCGCGGAGGGCAGCGCGATGTTCACGATCGTCCCGTCGAGGACGACGAGGAGCTGGGCGGCGCTGACGGCGAGGAGGGTCCACAAGCGGCGTGGTCCTGGTGCGGGGCGCGCGACGGTCGGGCGGGCGTCGGGGCTGTGTGCGGTGTCAGCGGTGTCGGGGCACAGCTGTGCCCCGGGGATTTCCTTGTCTGCCGGATTCATGGCTTCAAGTCTTTCGTTGAAGTCGCCCCGGAGACTTTCGCCGCTTCCGCCCCTCGTCTTACGGGTCGAGACGCCCCCAACCCTCAAGCCCCGGTTGCGTCTTCCCGTGACAGAATCTCGGCCTGAACAGCGGCGATGAGGGTGTGAGCGCAGTGACACGGCGGACCAGGACCGGCACATGGGACCGCTTCGTGGCGTCGGACCCGGGGCTGCTGCGGCTGATGGCGGGGCTCCGGACGGTCGCGGCGATCGCCCTGACGCTCGTCGTGCTCGCCCTGTTCGGCACGGACGTCACGCACATGGTCGCGGGCGCCATGACGGCCATGGTCGCCACCTTCGCCATCAAGGAGAAGGAGGTGCGCGACCAGGCGGTCACGCTCGCGCTCGGCCTGCCCGTCTCGCTGGCGGCGATATCCCTCGCGGCGCTCCTGCACGACCAGGTCATCGCGGGTGACGTGTTCTTCGTGGCGCTGATCTTCGGCGCCGTCTACAGCCGCCGTTTCGGCGACCGGGGCACAGCCCTGGGCCTCATCGGCTTCCAGGTCTACTTCGTCTCCCTGTTCGTGGGCGCTACCGCGGCGGCGCTGCCCGAGCTGTATCTGGCCCTGACCGTCGCCTTCGTGTGCGGCGCCGTCGTCCGCTTCGCCGTCGTGCCGGAGTCTCCCGAACGTGACCTCGGCCGGCTCCGGGTCGCCTTCCGGGCGCGGCTCGCGCAGCTGGTGGCCACCCAGATCGAGCTCCTGGACGCCACCCCCGAGCAGTTGGAGAAGGTCCTCGACGAGCTGCGCCGTGGCACCGCCCGGCTGCACGAGACGGCCCTGATGATCCAGGGCCGCCTGGAGGAGGGCACACCGGACGCGGCGACCGCGGCCCTGGTGCAACGCCGTGTCGCGGACGCGGAGATCGCCGCCGAACGTCTCGGCGTCCTCCTCCTGAACGCGCGCAGCGCCGAACGCGCGGACACACTCACCCTGCATCTGCCGCACGCGCCCGTACCGGAGACCGGCACGCGGATCCACCCCGAGGACGACGCGACGCTCACCCTGCGCCGGGACCTGCGGGCGCTGCACCTGCTGGTGTCCCGGCCGGTCTCCGCCGACCGGGGCACGGCCCTGGCACACCTACGCAACAGGCTGCTCGGCTACCGCGACGAGGACAATCTGCCGCGGGCCTCGATCGCCGTCCAGGACGTCTTCCGCGGCATCGGTGAGTCCGCCCGCGCCGTGCTGGGACTGCGGCTCGCCCTGGACGGGCCGCAGGACGAGTCCGACGACTCTCCGGCGACGACCCGTTCCCGCGAGGAGTTCGACGCCGAGGACATCGCGATCGCCGGTGTCGAGCAGGCCGTGGAGCCGGAGGACGAGCAGGCCGGCCTCCGGCGCCCCACCACCAGGGCGGCATTCCAGGTGGCCGTGGGATCGACGCTCGCCATCATCGGCGGCGAGTTCCTCTCCACCGAGCGCTGGTACTGGGCGGTGCTCACCTGCTGGGTGGTGTTCCTCAACACCGCGTCGACGGGCGAGATCCTCGTCAAGGGCTATCGGCGGCTGCTCGGTACGGTCCTCGGCGTGGTCGCCGGTGTGGCCCTCGCGGGGCTCGTCGGCGGCCACACCTGGCTCGCCTTCGGCCTCGTACTGCTCTTCATCTTCGCGATGTTCTTCACCGCTCCCCTGTCGTACGCGCTCATGTCCTTCTTCGTCACGGCGATGCTGGGCCTGCTCTACACCCTCCTGAACACCTACAGCCTCGCCGTGCTCTGGCTGCGCATCGAGGAGACGGCGCTCGGCGCTGCCTGCGGCATCATCGCCGCCGTCCTCGTCCTGCCGGTGCACACCGACCGGCGCACCGACGAGCTGCTCAGCACGGTCCTCGCCCGGCTCGCCGACGTGGTGTCCGCCTCGGTGGAGCAGCTGAGCGGCGGGCCCGCGGCCGATCTCCTCGACAGGGCGCGCGACTTGGACACCGCGCTCGACGATCTGCGCGCCTCCATCCAGCCGCTGACCCACCCGATCACCCCGCTGCGCGGCCGCCGCAGGACCGCCCGCTATCTGGTGGCGCTCCTGGAGACCTGCGCGTACCACGCCCGTTCGCTGGCGGCGACCGCCGAACTCGTGCCCTACAGCAAGACCGTCGCCGCCGATCCACGCCTGGCCAAGGCCGGCCGGCACATCGCCCACAACCTCGACGTCATCACCGCGTACGTGGACGACGACAAGGCGGACGGCGAGGTCAGGGCCGGCGCCAGCATCGCCTCCATGCTGGAGGCCGACGGCCCCGGCGCGCTGCGCTCGGGCACGGTGACCTACCGCGTCCTGCGCCATCTGCAGCGCCTCGACGAAGGCGTGGTGGGCCTGGCCCGCCCGCTCGGCGTACCGGTCGCGGGACGCCGGGCGAGCAAGGCGAAGCGCGCCCGCGTGCTGCCCGCTCAAGGTGCGGACAGCACAGGCACCTGAGCCTCGGCGAGCACCGGGTAGTCGGTGTACCCGGCCGCACCGCCCGTGTACATCAGGCCCTTCTCGCGTACGGGGTTGAGCGGCGCCCCGATGCGCATCCGCTCGACCAGGTCGGGGTTGGCGAGGAAGGCGCGGCCGAGCGAGATCAGGTCGGCGCCCGCGGCGAGGAGCCGCTCGCCCGCCGCCCGTCCGCCGTCGGCGGGCAGCGGACCTCCCCAGCCGAGCACCGGGTTGGCGATGAGCGTGCCGGGCCAGTTCTTGCGGATCTCCTGGAAGACGGCCTGCTCCGGGTCGGCGAAGACGACGTGCAGATAGGCGAGGCCGCCCACATCCGCCAGGGCGTCGACGAGCGCCGGGTAGATGTCCTCGGTGTCGCCCTCGTCGATGCCGTTGACGGTCAGGCCCGGAGCGATGCGTACGCCGACACGCTCGGGGCCGATCTCGGCGGCGACGGCCTCGACGACCTCCACGGCGAAGCGGATGCGGCCGGCGACCGGGCCGCCGTAGGCGTCGGTGCGGTGGTTGGTGCCCTTCGCCAGGAACTGGTGGAGGAGGTAGCCGTTGGCGGCGTGCACCTCCACTCCCGCGAAGCCGGCGTCGACGGCGCGGCGGGCGGCCGCGGCGAAGTCCGCCACGGTGGAGTCGATCTCGTCGAGGGTCATCTCGCGTGGCACGGCGGCCGGCTGGTGCCCGCTCGGGGTGAAGATCGTGTCCGGCAGCGGCACCGGCGACGGTGCGACCGGCGTCAGGCCGCTGGTGTCGGGGTGGCCGACCCTGCCGCCGTGCTGCAGCTGCAGGAACATCCGGCCGCCCGCGGCGTGCACGGCGTCGGTGACCTGGCGCCAACCGGCGACGTGCGCATCGCTGTGGATCGCCGTGATGTTCGGGTAGGTCTGGCCGACCGCGTTGGGCGTTGCGGCCTCGGCGATGATCAGCCCGGCGGAGGCGCGCTGTGCGTAGTAGGTGGCCATGATCGCCTGCGGGACGCCGTCGGCGTCGGCGCGGTTGCGCGTCATCGGCGCCATCACGAGCCGGTTGGGGAGGTCCAGAGTGCCGAGCTGAGTGGTTTCGAACAAGCGGGACATGGCGGTACCAACCTTCGCGGTGTCTGCGGCCGACTGTTCTCCGTCGCCGTCTGGGACGACTGTGCCGTTGCCCGCTTCGGAAGAGCTGACGGTCCGCTGATGGTCGTGCGACCGCCCGCTGATGGCCCGTTGATGGTCCGCTGATCATCGTCTGACGTGCGCTGTGTACGGTGG
>NZ_JBHYIG010000328.1:0-10254 GCF_042740015.1 Streptomyces sp. NPDC059037 | reverse complement strand
GGCCCTGCGCCGCGTCCTCCGCGTGCAGGCTCATCGGCCCGTAGATCTTGTTGGCGTCCTCGAAGAGCGACACCTGGTCGGCGCCGCCGTCGGCGAGTTCTTTCCAGTACTCACCGACCCAGGACTCCGCGTCGCCCTGAGTGGTGAACTCCTCGGGCTGCAGCGCGGGCTGGACCTCCGTCCCGTCCGCCTTCTCGAACCGCCACGTCCATGCCGCCATGCCAGCCTCCCGATGGTCCGACAGCTGTCTCAAGCCGCTTGAAGCCTAGCCGGGCGAGCGGTGCTCGCGGCGACGCGGGAGGATCTTCTCGTGGAACTGACTCTGCTCGGCACCGGCGCCCCGGAAGGCCTGCCGCGCCCCGGCTGCCCCTGCGCGGCCTGCGCGACCGCGCTCGGCGACGCCGCACGCGCCGCGACCGCGCTCCTCGTCGACGGCGTTCTGCTGCTCGACCTCACCCCTGGCGCCGCCCTCGCGGCCGCCCGCTCCGGGCACACGCTCGGCGGCGTACGCCAGGTTCTCCTCTCCCATCCGCACGACGGCCCATCGGTGGAGGTGCCGGCCGGTCTGCCGCAGCCGGCCCGGGTACCGGACGGGCGGGAGCTCGCGCTGCTCACCGGGCACCGGGTGCGCGCGGTGGCGATGGACCACCCGGGCACCGGGTACGAGGTGGTCGGGCCCGACGGGGAGCGGCTGCTGTATCTGCCGCCGGGCGGTGCGCCCTCCGGAGTGCCGGACGACCATCCCGCGTACGAGATGGTCGTGGCCGATGTCATCGGGCGCCCCGACGGGCTCGCGCGGCTGCGGGCGGCGGGCGCCATCGGGCCGACGACGGACGTCATCGCCGTCCATCTGAGCCATGAGGTGCCGCCGGGCGCGGAGCTGCGGCGCAGGCTCGCGGCCGCCGGTGCGCGGGCCGTGCCGGACGGTTCGACGCTGGTGGTCGGCGCCTACGAGGACGTACCGGACGTGCCGCGGCGCACCCTCGTCGTGGGCGGCGCCCGGTCGGGGAAGTCGGTGGAGGCCGAGCGGCGGCTCGAGGCGTTCCCCGATGTGCTGTACGTGGCGACGGGCGGGACCAGGAACGGCGACTCCGAGTGGGCGGACCGGGTGAGCGCGCACCGCGAGCGTCGGCCGGGCTCGTGGAACACCGCCGAGACCTGCGATCTGGTGCCCCTGCTCGCCGAGAACGGGCCTCCCCTGCTCATCGACTGCCTGTCGCTGTGGCTGACGTACGCGATGGACGAGGTGAACGCGTGGGACGACGCCGAGTGGGCGGGCGGCGGCGAGAAGGCGCTGCGCAAGCGGGTCGCCGAGCTCACGGACGCGGTGCGGGCGACCCGGCGCACGGTCGTCGCCGTCTCGAACGAGGTCGGCTCGGGGATCGTCCCCGCGACCGCGTCGGGCCGCCGCTACCGCGATGAGCTGGGCCGTCTCAACGCGGCGTTCGCGGCGGAGTGCGAGCAGGTCCTGATGGTCGTGGCGGGCCAGGCGCTCGTTCTGCGGGGCTGACGGGACCGACCCGGCCGCTCACGTGTCCGGGTTCCTGCGGGCGATGATCCGGTAGGCGTTGGAGAACCGGGTGCGGCTGACCACGGGCGCGAGCAGCCGGTCGGCCAGGGCGGCGGCGGCGAGCAACGGGATCGCGAGGCGGGCCGCGGCACGGATGCGGCCGAGTGCGACGGCGAGGCCCGCGGTCAGGTCGAGCGGGATGTGCGGCTGGCGCCGGTCGGTGGCCACGACGGTGTAGCCGAGGCTCTCCAGCTCGCGCCGGAGGGCGGTGAGCGGGATGCGGTGGTGCGGCTCGGGCCGGATCCAGCCCTTGCCGAGCAGCCTCGCGTACCGGCTCTCCGGGACGGGGACCTCGATCATCAGATGGCCGCCGGGCCGCAACACCGTGCGGGCGGCGATGAGTTCGATGCGCGGGTCGGCGCTGCGCTCCAGGTAGTGGAACATGCTCAGCGCGTCGTAGCGCCCCGCGAGCTTCGGCGCGAGATCGGCGAGCAGCCCCCGGTGAGCCTCCTCCACGCGGCCCGCCGCGCGGCCCCACTCCACCCGCTCGGTGCGGTCGAGCCCGTCGAAGGCGGTGTACGGGTGGACCTCCTTGGCGGCGGCGGGGAAGTCCCCATGTCCGGTGTCGATGTCCAGCCAGCTCTCGGGCTCGGTGAAGCGGCCCATCGCGCGGGCGCGTGCCCGGTGGCGGCGGGCGGCCGGGTGCGGGGCGGCGAGGACCTTCTCGGCCTGGGCTGCGGCGGCGTGGGCGGCGTCCATGGGGGTGGAGGGCTCCTCTGTCCGGCGGTTCAAGCAGTACGACAATCCCCTTGAAACGGTACGTAAGGGATGATCGACACCAGGGCAATGACACCACGGAGGCGACCACGCGGGGCCCCGACCCTCCCGGTACTGTTCGGCGAATGAGCTCGCTGAATCTCGACGACTTCACCGACCTGATCGAGCGCCCCGACGGCGGGGTGCGGCGCGACGCCGAAGAGCGCAGGGAACGGCAGAGCGTGCCGCCCGGGGCGCTCGGGCGCCTCGACGAACTGGGCGAGTGGCTGTCCGCCGCCCAGTCGTCGGTTCCGGTCAGGCCGATCGAGCGGCCGCGCGTGATCCTGTTCGCGGGCGACCACGGGGTCGCCGAGCTCGGCGTATCCGCCAGGCCCGCAGGCAGCGCGGCCGAACTCGTGCGCTCCGTGCTCGCCGGGGAGAGCCCCGTCGCCGTGCTCGCGCGCCGGCTCGACGTACCGGTCCGGATCGTCGACATGGCCCTGGACTGCGACCCCGCCGAGCTGCCCGCCGAGGTGGCGGGTCACCGGGTGCGGCGCGGCTCGGGGCGCGTCGACATCGAGGACGCGCTGACGGCCGAGGAGGCCGAGGCGGCGGTGCGGGCCGGGATGGCCGTCGCCGACGAGGAGGCCGACTCCGGCACCGATCTGGTCGTGCTCGGCGATGTGAGCGTCGGCGGGACGACGCCCGCGGCGACGCTGGTCGCCGCGCTCTGCGGCACGGACGCGTCCGTGGTGACCGGGCGGGGCGGCTCGCCGATCGACGACCTGGCGTGGATGCGCAAGTGCGCGGCGGTCCGTGACTCGCTGCGGCGGGCGCGGCCCGTGCTCGGGGACCAGCTGGAGCTGCTCGCGGCGGTGGGCGGGGCGGACATCGCCGCCATGACCGGGTTCCTGCTGCAGTGCGCGGTGCGGCGTACGCCCGTGATTCTTGACGGCGTCGTGGCCTCGGCGGCCGCGCTGGTGGCCCAGCGGGTCGCCTTCCGGGCGCCGGACTGGTGGCTCGCTGGGCATGCCGGCGGGGAGCCGGCGCAGGCGAAGGCGCTGGACCGGATGGCGCTGGATCCCGTGCTCGAGCAGGGCGTGAAGGTGGGCGAGGGGGTGGGGGCGCTGCTGGCACTTCCCTTGGTGCGGGCCGCGGCCGCGCTCTCCGCCGAGCTGCCGGAACGGGCGCCCGCACCCGCGGCTGCGGCCGCACCTGAGGAGTAGGCACCCCGGAACGCCTGCCCCCAACAAGGACATCACGCCCCATATGATCCCTTTTCATGGGAGATGAGCCGGATGTTTCTTCTGGGCGTAATCGGCGGATCGCTGCGGGCTTCAGTGTCTGGTACTTGCGCGCCGTCACCTTCATCAACTTTCTGAGCGCGGTCTGGGTCTCCCTGGGGCAGGATCTGCGGCGGCACAACACCGAGAACTACTTCACCCCGTATCTGCTGACGGCAGGATTCGCCTCGGGGGCGTTCACGATGTTCCTGGCCATCACGATGCGCCGCCGCAAACGCGCCGCCTGGATCCTCAACCTCGTACTCAGTGGGCTCTTTCTGCTGCTCTTCGCGTTCGCGATGGTCTTTCCGGAGATCCGCCAGCACGCGCAGAACTGGATCTCCCTCGTCCTGACCGCCGCCTTCGTCGCCTCGCTGATCGTCGGGCGCCGGGAGTTCTACGCCAAGGGCGACCGGTCGAACCCGAAGCTCGCCGCGGCCGTCGCCGTCGGCGGTCTGCTCGTGACCTCGCTGATCGCCGCGCTCCTGGTCACCGTCACCAACCACGCGCACGACGAATACCGTTCGACCTTCCTCGACCGCTGGCGCTACGGCACCATGCGGCTCGTCTCGCTCGCCGCCGACGACACACGGTTCGAGGGCATCGCCACGCCCGGCTGGGTCAACGTCACCATCAACGTGCTCAGCACGCTCCTCCTCCTTGCCGTGCTGTACGCCGCCTTCCGCTCCCGCAAGGCCGTCGACCCGCTCACCGAGGACGACGAGACCAAGCTGCACGGACTGCTCGACAAGTACGGGGAGCGCGACTCGCTCGGGTACTTCGCGCTGCGCCGCGAGAAGAGCGTCGTGTGGTCGCCGAGCGCCAAGGCCGCGGTCGCCTACCGGGTCATCGGAGGCGTCTCGCTGGCCTCCGGTGATCCCATCGGGGACCCGGAGGCCTGGCCCGGCGCCATCGAGCCCTGGCTCGCCGACGCCCGCGAGCACGGCTGGATCCCGGCCGTGATGGGGGCGAGCGAGGAGGCGGGCACGATCTACGCGCGGCACGGTCTCGACGCGCTCGAACTGGGCGACGAAGCCATCGTCGAGACAGCTGAATTCACCCTGGAGGGGCGGGCCATGCGCACCGTCCGGCAGGCGTACAACCGGGTCAAGCGGGCCGGGTACGAGGTGCGGATCCGCCGTCACGAGGACATTCCGGCCGACGAGATGGCGTATCTGCTTGAGCGCGCCGACGACTGGCGCGACGGGGCCACCGAGCGCGGCTTCTCCATGGCGCTCGGGCGGCTCGGCGATCCTGCCGACGGGCGGTGCGTGATGCTCGAATGCACCGATGGGGACGGGCGATTGAGAGCGGTGCTCTCGTTCGTGCCCTGGGGGCCGAACGGGCTCTCCCTCGATCTGATGCGGCGCGACCGCGACGCCGAGAACGGCCTGATGGAGTTCATGGTCATCGAGCTGCTCCAGCGCGCCCCGGAGATCAACGTCACTCAGGTGTCGCTGAACTTCGCGATGTTCCGGTCCGTCTTCGAACGTGGCTCGCGGCTCGGCGCGGGCCCGGTCCTGCGGTTGTGGCGCTCGCTGCTCACCTTCTTCTCCCGGTGGTGGCAGATCGAGTCGCTGTACCGGGCCAACGCGAAGTACCGCCCGATCTGGGAGCCGCGCTTCCTTCTCTTCGAGAAGAGCGGCGACCTGCCGCGCATCGGCATCGCGTCGGCCCGCGCGGAGGGCTTCCTGGAAGCGCCGGGCCTGCCGAAGTGGCTGCACCGCAAGCATCTGGAGTCCCGACGATGAACGCCCCGTCCCTCTCCCTCTCCCGGTCCCTGGGCCGCATGGCACGCGACGAGTGGGGGCCGCTGTACGCCGCGGTGCGGGACGGGATCGTGGCCCGGCGGTGGCGGGCGGCGCCGATGACGCTCGCCGCGGTCTGTCTCACCGCCCTGTGCCAGTTCGTCCAGAACCAGCCCTGGGGCTATCAGTTCGTCCAGAACATCGGTTCCGTACGGGCCGAGGACCCGCTCTGGCTCGCCCTCCTGCGGACCCCGCTCTCACTCTTCGTGCCCGCGCTCGACCTGCCCGTCTGGGGCGCGCTCGCGCAGATCCTGCTGGTGTTCGGCATCGCCGAGATCTGCGTCGGCTGGTGGCGCACGCTCCTCATCGGCTACGCGGCCACCCTCGCGGGCACGCTCTACGCGCGCGTGGGCATCGCATGGGGTCCCGGCAACCCGCTGGGGCTTCCCGCGTCCGACGCGCAGGTCGTGGACACCGGTCCGTCCGCCGCCGTGGTGGGGCTCGCGGTCTATGTGTGCTGGCGTTACCGGGCGTGGTTCACGGGGGCCCTGGTGATCGCCGTGATGGTCGTCGAGGTCTTCGTCAAGAGCAACCTCGCGGGCAAGGAGCACTTGGCGGCGATCGCGGCCGTCCTTGTGCTGTGCGGCTGCTCGGCGGTGCTTCAGCGGCGCGGGCGCGCGAGTTCCGTGTCGGGCTTGCCGCCGATCCAGTCCTGAACCTTGCGGCGCGGGCCCGCCCAGCGGCGGTCGTGGCGGTAGGCGCGCAGGCCTGCGCGGGCGCGGGCGCGGTGCCGGTTGCGGTAGAAGCGCCTGGCCCATGCCGATCCCGGGCGGGCGAGGCGGATCGCGCCCACCAGCGCGACCAGCGGGATCACCATGCCGATCAGCGCCGTCTGCAGCTTGCCCTTGGCCAGGGCGACCAGGGCGCAGCAGCAGTTGAAGGCGACGTTCAGGGCGAGCGCGGCGCGGTTGCTGCGCTCATCGGGCGACAGGTCGTTCACGCCGAACGGGGTGAAGCCGGTGAGGATGAGCACCACCAGGGCCGCGGTGAGCATCACCACCTCGACGCTCTTGCGGCCCTGTTCGCTCCAGTAGACGTCGTCGAGGTAGAGGATCAGCGCGAACTCGTCCAGGACGAGTCCCGCGCCGATCCCGAACATGACCGCCGCGATCATCGGCCCCAGGCTGTGCGAGCCCGCGGCGACGGCCCAGAAGCCGCCGACGAGCATGAGGAAGATGCCGGGTACGACGTGATGGATGTGTACGTCGCCCGAGCTGACGTTCCGGAAGGGGCCCTTGCCCGCGCGGATGAGGCGGGTGATGGTGCGGGTGACGAGGAACGTGACGACGAAGGAGAGCAGGGCCAGGAGGAGCGGGAGCTTTCCCGGCTCCGTGATGTTCCGGTACCACCAGTCGGCCATGGGGCCATCCTCGACTGCAGGGTGCCGTGTCGCATTCCGACCTGAAGGGTGGGCACAGCGCCACCTGCCGGGGCCGGTCAGCTCGGCGACCACGCCAGGTACCCTCCTGCGGTGCCCCGAACCTCCCCCGCCGACGGCCCCCGCTTCGCCTTCGGCACCCTCACCGCGCTGCCGGTCACAGTCACCCGCTGGGACCGCGACGCCGCCCGCGCCGGGATGCTCTGCGCTCCCCTGGCCGGCCTCACCGTGGGGCTGTTCGCCGCGGCACTCGGCGGTGCGCTCATAGCCCTCGGCGCGGGCCCCCTCCTCGCCGCCGTGGCGACCGCCGCAACCCCCGCCGCGCTGACCCGCGGCCTCCACCTCGACGGCCTCGCCGACACCGCCGACGGTCTCGGCAGCGCCAAGCCCGCCGAAGACGCCCTGCGGATCATGAAGCAGTCCGACGTCGGGCCCTTCGGCGTCATCACGCTGCTCTTCGTGCTGCTCGCCCAGGTCGCCGTCCTCTTCCAGCTCTACGACGCCTCGTGGACCCGCGGCGCCCTCGCCGCCGTCGTCTCCGCGGCGGCGGCCCGGCTCGCCCTCACCCTGGCCGCCCGCACGGGCGTACCCGCGGCCCGCCCCGAGGGCCTCGGCGCCGCCGTGGCGGGCACCGTCCCGCGCAAGGCCGCGCTGCTCACGGCAGCCGCCGTCACCGCGGCCGCCGCGGCCGCCGCCGTGCCCTGGGGAACGTACGAGGCCGTGCAGTACGCGGCCGCCGTCGTCCTGGCGGTCTGCGCCGCCGAACTACTGCTGCGCCACTGCGTCCGCCGCTTCGGCGGCATCACCGGCGACGTCTTCGGCGCCCTCGCCGAGACCGCCGCGACGACCGCCCTGGTCGTCCTGGCTCTCGGCTGAGCCGCACGCCTCGCGCCAGACCCCCAGCTCGTACTTCTTCAGCATCGACGACAGCTTCAACTTCCGTGACTGATCGCAGAACCGCCGCGTCGGCAGCTCGTACTCGACGTGGAAGACCGCCTTGCCGGCCGCGATGAACGGCTTCCAGCGCTCGCACTCCTCGTACTGCGCGCACTGTTCGTTCACGGCGAAGTCGAAGTCCCCGACGAGGCGCGGGATGTGGTCCGGGTCGTTCTTCAGGCCGACGGCCATCCCGCGCTCGTGCGCGAGGCGGGCGATCAGGCGGTTGTAGCGGAGCTGGTCGGCGCCGGTGAGGCGGAAGCCGGTGCGGTTCGCGTAGCCGTCCATGTTGTCCGGCTCGACCGCGTCGAAGCCCTTGTCGCGGCACATGTCGATGCGCTGCGCCATCAGGGGTTCCAGGACGTCGGTGCGGCGGATGTCGAGCCAGCGCTCGCCGTCCCAGCCGTTGCTCCTGCCGATGACCGCCTCGGGGAACTTCCCCGCGTCGGGGCGGAACTCCTCCCACGCGCCGGTGGAGAGATAGCAGATGACCTTGCGGCCGCGCCGGTGCAGATCGGCGACGGTCGCCTCGGAGTGGTCGAAGCCGTCGATGTCGTAGACGGGGACATCGACGGAGGGGTCGAGCTTCCCGCTCAACTGCCACTGCCAGGCCGTCCCGGGGCGCGGCCGCCACCGCGCGTCGTCCTGTTCCTCGTCCGCGGGCGCCGCGCAGCCCGCGAGCACCAGCAGAACGAGAAGCACGGCGGCACGTCGAAAGTGGGCTGACACGGGCTCACCGTACGGGAGGTGACGCGGGCTCACCGCACCGGAGGGGCCGCTGTGCGACGGCCCGCTCACACTGCGTACACCATCGCGAACACGCGCGCCAAACATGAAAATGACGCCACGAACGGATGAATCTGCGCTGGCACGATCGAATCGCCACGACGCGCGTAGGCTCATGTCCGGCGCCCTTCCGGCCCGTTCTAGGCTGGCGCCGGGCCCGGTCGACCCAACCCCATCGGCCAAGGAACTCAACGGAAGCGAGAATTCACCACCGTGACTGCTCTGACTCTCAGCACCGCCGCCGCGTCCGGCCTGCGTGCCGACGCGATCGTCGTCGGTGTAGCGAAGGGCGCCAAGGGCGCGGTTGTAGCGCCCGGCGCCGAGTCCGTGGACAAGGCGTACGACGGCAAGCTCGCGTCCGTCCTGGAGACCCTCGGCGCCTCGGGCGCCGAGGGCGAGGTGACGAAGCTGCCCGCGCCGTCCGGCTTCAAGGCGCCGGTCGTCGTCGCGGTCGGTCTCGGCACGGTGCCGGAGAAGGACGAGACGTACGGCACCGACGCCCTGCGCCGCGCCGCCGGCACCGCCGCGCGCGCCCTGACCGGCTCGAAGAAGGCCGGGTTCGCGCTGCCCACCGAGGACGCCGACGACGCCGGTGCGATCGCCGAGGGCGCGCTGCTCGGCGCGTACTCGTTCGACGCGTACAAGGAGAACGGCTCCGCGAAGGGCAAGAACGGCAAGGCGGCCAAGGACTCCAAGGGGCCGCTCGCCGAGATCGCCCTGCTCGGCGGCAAGCCCCGCGACAAGGCGTACAAGGCCGCGGTCGAGCGCGCCACCGCCGTGTCCGAGGAGCTCAACCGCTGCCGCGACCTGATCAACACCCCGCCGAACGACCTGGACCCCGAGGCCTTCGCCGCCGTCGTCACCGCGGCCGGCAAGGAGCACGGCATCAAGGTCCAGGTCCTGGACGAGAAGGCGCTCGCCAAGGGCGGCTTCGGCGGCATCCTCGGTGTCGGTGTCGGCTCGGAGGCCCCGCCGCGCCTGGTGAAGCTGTCGTACACGTCGTCCAAGGCGAACAAGCACCTCGCCTTCGTCGGCAAGGGCATCACGTACGACTCGGGCGGCATCTCGCTGAAGCCCGCCGGTCACAACGAGACCATGAAGTGCGACATGAGTGGCGCCGCGGCCGTCTTCGCCGCCGTCGTCGCCGCCGCCCGTCTGGGCCTCGAGGTGAACGTCACCGGGTGGCTCGCGCTCGCCGAGAACATGCCGTCCGGGTCCGCGACCCGCCCCGGCGACGTCCTGCGGATGTACAGCGGCAAGACGGTGGAGGTGCTCAACACCGACGCCGAGGGCCGGCTCGTCCTGGCCGACGCGATCGCCAAGGCCTCCGAGGACCGGCCCGACGCGATCGTCGACGTGGCGACGCTGACCGGCGCGATGATGATGGCGCTCGGCAGCCGCACCTTCGGCATCATGGCCAACGACGACGCGTTCCGCGCCGCGATCCACGACGTCTCCCTGGAGGCGGGCGAGGACTCCTGGCCGATGCCGCTGCCCGAGCACCTGAAGAAGGGCATGGACTCCCCCACCGCCGACATCGCCAACATGGGCGAGCGGATGGGCGGCGGTCTGGTGGCCGGTCTCTTCCTCCAGGAGTTCGTCGGCGAGGGCATCACCTGGGCGCACCTGGACATCGCGGGCCCGGCCTACAACGAGGGCGGACCGTTCGGCTACACGCCCAAGGGCGGCACCGGCTCCGCGGTCCGCACCCTGGTCCGGCTCGCGGAGCGCACGGCCGCGGGCGACCTCGGCTGATTTGCGTACGTCGCGTGGGGCCCCGGACGGCAGGTCCGTCCC
>NZ_JBHYIG010000327.1:0-10327 GCF_042740015.1 Streptomyces sp. NPDC059037 | reverse complement strand
GGCTGGGTGGGCAATTGCCGGGCAATCGGGTGGGCGGGCGGGAAAAAATCCGCCGCGAAGCGGCGGTCTCGAGCGGGGCCTACGCGATGCGGTCCAGCACGATCGGCGACGGGGAGAACTCCGTGCCCGCAGCCGCGATGTCGTACGCCCCCGTCAGCGCCTGCAAGGCGTAGTCGAAGCGCTCGGGAGTGTCCGTGTGGAGGGTCAGGAAGGGCTGGCCCGCGGTCACCGTCGCGCCCGGCTTGGCGTGCAGTTCGACGCCCGCGCCCGCCTGGACCACGTCCTCCTTGCGGGCGCGCCCCGCGCCGAGACGCCATGCGGCGACGCCGACGTCGTACGCGTCGAGGCGGGTCAGGACGCCCGACGACGGCGCCGTCACGACATGCGTCTCCCGGGCCACGGGGAGCGTGGCGTCCGGGTCGCCGCCCTGGGCCGCGATCATGCGGCGCCAGACATCCATCGCCGAACCGTCGGCGAGGGCCTTCGCCGGGTCCGCGTCCGGCAGCCCGGCCGCGTCCAGCATCTCCCGCGCGAGGGCGAGGGTCAGGTCCACGACGTCCGAGGGGCCGCCGCCCGCGAGGACCTCCACCGACTCACGGACCTCGAGCGCGTTGCCCGCCGTCAGGCCGAGCGGCGTGGCCATGTCCGTCAGCAGCGCCACCGTGCGTACGCCGCTGTCCGTGCCAAGACCGACCATCGTGGAGGCCAGTTCGCGGGCGTCCTCCAGGTTCTTCATGAAGGCTCCCGTGCCCACCTTCACGTCCAGGACCAGCGAGCCCGTGCCCTCGGCGATCTTCTTCGACATGATCGAAGAGGCGATCAGCGGGATCGCCTCGACCGTGCCCGTCACGTCCCGCAGCGCGTACAGCTTCTTGTCCGCCGGGGCCAGGCCGTCGCCCGCCGCGCAGATCACGGAACCCACGCCGTCCAGGACCGAGAGCATCTCCTCGTTCGAGAGGAGGGCGCGCCAGCCGGGGATCGACTCCAGCTTGTCCAGCGTGCCGCCCGTGTGGCCAAGGCCCCGGCCCGACAGCTGCGGGACCGCCGCGCCGCACGCCGCGACCAGCGGCGCGAGCGGCAGCGTGATCTTGTCGCCGACGCCGCCCGTGGAGTGCTTGTCCGACGTCGGGCGGGAGAGCGACGAGAAGTCCATGCGCTCGCCGGACGCGATCATCGCGGCCGTCCAGCGGGCGATCTCGCGGCGGTTCATGCCGTTCAGCAGGATCGCCATGGCGAGGGCCGACATCTGCTCATCGGCGACCACGCCCCGCGTGTAGGCGTCGATGACCCAGTCGATCTGCTCGTCGCTCAATTCACCGCGGTCCCGCTTGGTACGGATGACGGAGATGACGTCCATGACTCCCCTTTGCGCCTAAACCGGCGCCGCTCTCGCGGACCGGGTTCTCACCGTGATGGTTGCTCAATTGATGGTGCGGCGACTCTACGCGCATAGAGTCGCCGCGTGAAGACGCCCCCGCCCGCCGTCGGGCAACGGGCAGAGGCCGTATGTCAGTTGAGGTGCTGCGGGCCGAACGGGTCCGGGAGCATCTCACCCAGGGTGCGGACACCGGCGGCCGTCTCCAGGAGGAGCGTCGCGCCGCCGAACTCGTAGAGCAGCTGGCGGCAGCGGCCGCACGGCATCAGGATCTCGCCCTTGCCGTCCACACAGGTGAAGTGGGTGAGGCGGCCGCCGCCGGTCAGCTGGAGCTGCGACACCAGGCCGCACTCCGCGCACAGACCCAGGCCGTACGACGCGTTCTCCACGTTGCAGCCCGACACCGTGCGGCCGTCGTCCACGAGGGCCGCGGCACCGACCGGGAAGCCTGAGTAGGGCGCGTACGCACGGGACATGGCCTCCCGCGCAGCATCCCGCAGCGCGTCCCAGTCGGTGTCGGTCACTTTCCTTGTCCCCTTCGGTAGGGCTGGCCGTCCGCCTTCGGCATCCGCAACCGCTGGGCGGAGAGCGAGAGCACGAGCAGCGTGACGACGTACGGCGTCGCGGTGACGACCTGGTTGGGCACCTCGTCGGTCAAGCCGTACCACGCGAACATCAGCGCCGAGACGGCCGCGGTGATCACCGCGGGGATGTAGCGCTTGCGCCAGACGAGGTAGATCGCGCCGATGACCAGCAGGATCGCCAGCAGCAGAAGCAGGGCGTGGACGTTCGTGCCGCCGCCCCGGAGCTTCAGGCTGTCGGTGTAACCGAACAGGCCCGCGCCGAGCGCGAGTCCGCCCGGCATCCAGTTGCCGAAGATCATCGCGGCGAGGCCGATGTAGCCGCGGCCGCCGGTCTGGCCCTCCAGGTAGATGTTGGAGGCGACCAGGGACAGGAACGCGCCGCCCAGACCTGCCAGACCACCGGAGATGATCACTGCCAGGTACTTGTACTTGTAGACGTTCACGCCGAGGGACTCGGCGGCCACCGGGTTCTCGCCGCAGGACCGCAGACGCAGGCCGAACGCCGTACGCCACAGGACCCACCAGCTCAGCGGCACCATCGCGACGGCGATGACGGTGAGCGGCGAGAGGTCCGTGAACAGGCCGCCGAGCAGGCCCGCGAGGTCGGAGACCAGGAACCAGTGCTTTTCGTTGAGGTCCTGCAGCCAGTCGGAGAGACCCGGCACGGAGAAGCTGCCGAGCGATTCGACGGGCGGCGACTGCTTGGACGTACCGCCCTCCTTGCCCTCGAAGGCGAAGGTGGAGAGGTAGCGGGTCGCGCCCAGGGCAAGGATGTTGATGGCCACACCGGAGACGATGTGGTTGACGTTGAAGGTGACCGTGACGATCGCGTGCAGCAGGCCGCCGATCGCGCCGCCCAGGATGCCGAAGAGGATGCCGACCCACGGGCCCCACTGGTAGCCGGCGAACGCGCCGAACCAGGTGCCGAGGATGAGCATGCCTTCGAGGCCGATGTTGACGACGCCCGCGCGCTCGGCCCAGAGGCCGCCGAGGCCCGCGAGGCCGATCGGTACCGCGAGGCGCAGCGCCGTGGACATCTGGCCGGTGGAGGTGATGCCGTCGGCGTCGGTGATCAGGCGGACCACGGACGTCAGGACGAGCACACCCGCGATGACCAGCAGGAGTATGGGGAGCGAGATGCGGCGGCGGCCCGGCGCGGGCTGCTTGGCCGGGGGCTTGGCCACGATTGCCGAGCTCATCGGGCAGCCACCTCCTTCACGGTGTCGTTGTTTCCGTTGCCGTTGCCCTTGCCCTTGGCGCGGGCTGCTGCGGCCAGCTCCTCACCGACGCGCTGCTGCTGGCGACGGAGCCCCCAGCGGCGTACGGCCTCGTAGGAGACGACGACCGCGATCACGATGAGGCCCTGCATGATCACCGCGATCTCCTTGTCGTACGCGACCGGAGTGGCGTAGTCGAGAGCGGGCGATGCCTTGTCGAGGAAGGCGATGAGCAGCGCGGCGAAGGCGATGCCGACCGGGTTGTTGCGGCCGAGCAGGGCGATGGTGATGCCGGTGAAGCCGAGGCCGGTGGGGAAGCTGAGGCTGTAGGTGTGGACGTCGCCGAGCAGGATCGGCATGCCCGCGAGGCCCGCGACCGCGCCGGAGATCAGCATGGCGCTGAGCACCATGCGCTTGGCGTTCACACCGGAGGCCGCGGCGGCCGACTGCGAGGCGCCGGTGGCGCGCAGGTCGAAGCCGAAGCGGGTGCGGTTGAGGATCAGCCAGTACAGGACGCCGGCGAGCGCGGCGATGACGACGAAGCCGTAGATCTCGCCGGAGTCGCCCATGCTGATGCCGGGGAACCAGCCGGACTCGGACATCTCGCCGGTGGTCTGGTTGTTGCCGACCGGGACGCCGAAGTTCTCGGTGAGGGTGAGGTAGCCGATGAGGCTCGTCGCGATGGCGTTGAGCATGATCGTCGCGACGACCTCGCTGACCCCGCGGGTGGTCTTGAGGATGCCCGCGATGCCCGCCCAGAAGGCGCCGGTGAGCATGGCGACCAGGATCAGGAGCGGGATCTGGAGCGGGGCCGGCAGTGCGACATGCGCGCCGACGACCGCCGTGGCCATCGCGGCGAGGCGGTACTGGCCGTCCACACCGATGTTGAAGAGGTTCATCCGGAAGCCGACGGCGACCGCGAGCGCGGCCAGGTAGTACATGCCGGCCTGGTTGATGATCAGGACCTGGATGTCGGAGTAGGTGGCCTGCTCGAACATCAGGGTGTACGGCTCGATCGGGCTCTTGCCCGATGCGAGCAGCACGACCGAGGTCAGCGCCACGGCCGCGATGAGCGCGATGACCGGTCCGGCCACCGCGAGGAGCACCCGCTCCTTGTCGAACTTCTTCATCGGGCCTCGTCCTCCGGGGCGTCTTCTTCCACGTGCTCCAAGTGGCCCGAGGCGGCTCCGGTCATGGCCGAACCGAGCTCCTCGGGCGTGATGGTGGCCGGGTCGGCGTCCGCCACGAGCCGTCCGCGGTAGATCACGCGGAGGGTGTCGGAGAGGCCGATCAGCTCGTCGAGGTCCGCCGAGATCAGGAGTACGGCGAGTCCCTCACGGCGGGCCTCGCGGATCTGGTCCCAGATCTGGGCCTGCGCGCCGACGTCCACACCGCGGGTGGGGTGGGCGGCGATCAGGAAGCGCGGCTTGTGGCTCATCTCGCGGCCGACGATCAGCTTCTGCTGGTTGCCGCCGGAGAGGGAAGCCGCGGTGACGTCGATGCCGGGCGTACGGACGTCGTACTCCGCGACGATGCGTCGGGTGTCGGCCTGGGCGCCCTTCGGGTTCAGCCAGAAGCCCTTGGCATTGGGCTTCTCGGTGACGTGGCCGAGGATGCGGTTCTCCCAGAGCGGCGACTCCAGGAGGAGGCCGTGGCGGTGGCGGTCCTCGGGGATGTAGCCGATGCCGTCCTCGCGGCGCTTGCGCGTCGGTTCGGCGGTGATGTCCTGGCCGGCCATCCGGATCACTCCGGAGTCCGCGTGCTTGAGGCCGATGAGCGCGTCGATCAGCTCGGTCTGGCCGTTGCCCTCGACGCCCGCGAGGCCGAGGACCTCGCCCTCGTGGATGGTGAAGGAGATGTCGTCGAGGAGCGCGCGGCCCGACTCGCCGTCGGCCAGCAGCTTGAGGCTCTCGACCTGGATCATCGGGCGGTCGGTGACCGTCGACTCCGCCGTCTCGGGAGTGGGCAGTTCGCTGCCGACCATCAGCTCGGCCAGCTGCCGGGGCGTCGTCTCGGACGGGACCGCCGTGCCCACCGTCGTACCGCGCCGGATGACGGTGATGTCGTCGGCCACGGAGAGGACTTCGCCCAGCTTGTGGGAGATGAAGATGACGGACAGGCCCTCGGACTTCAGCTCGCGCAGGTTGTCGAAGAGCGCGTCGACCTCCTGCGGCACGAGCACGGCCGTGGGCTCGTCGAGGATCAGCGTGGTGGCACCGCGGTACAGGACCTTGAGGATCTCCACGCGCTGCCGGTCGGCGACACCGAGGTCCTCGACCATCGCGTCGGGGCGCACCCCGAGGCCGTACCGCTCGGATATCTCCACGATCTTGCGGCGGGCCGCGCCGCCGATGCCGTGCAGCTTCTCGCTGCCGAGAACGATGTTCTCCAGGACGGTCAGCTGGTCGGCGAGCATGAAGTGCTGGTGCACCATGCCGATGCCGCGCGCGATGGCGTCGGCGGGGCTGGAGAAACTGACCAGCTCGCCGTCGACCGTGATGGTGCCCTCGTCCGGCTTCTGCATGCCGTAGAGGATCTTCATCAGGGTCGACTTGCCCGCGCCGTTCTCACCGACGAGGGCGTGCACGGTGCCCTTGCGGACGCTCAGGCGGATGTCATGGTTGGCCACCACGCCAGGGAAGCGCTTGGTGATGCCGTCGAGTTCGACGGCAGTGGCCTGGGCGGTGGTCGTGCCCTTGTCGGGACTAGTGGACGCGTCGATGGCGCACTCTCCTCGGGAGTCCTCGGGAGTCTTAAGGAAAGGGGCCACCTACGCGCGTAGCGCCCCTGGTTGAACGGGAGTTGAGGTGTCGGCCGCGCGAACGGGGCGCGGGGGAACCATCGTCCCCCACACCCCGTTCCGCGGCAGCGACTTCGCCGTTACAGCGTGATCTTGACCTTGATCTTGCCGCTGATGATGCCCTGCTCGGCCTTCTTCAGCTCGGCCTGCAGGTCCTTCATCTTCTTGAACTCGGGGTTCGAGTCGGCGAGCGCGACGCCACCGGACTTCAGGTCCGCACGGACCACGCCGCCCTTGGCGTTGCCATCCTGGACCGACTTGGTCAGGTTGTACACCGCCCCGGCGACGTCCTTGGTCGCCGACGTCAGGATGTACTTCTTGTACTTGTCCAGGGCCTTCTGCTTGTACTGGTCGGAGTCGACACCGATCGCCCACACCTTCTCGGCGGCGGCGGCCTCGATGACGCCCTGACCGGAGAGGCCGGCCGCGTGGTAGACCACGTCGGCGCCGTCCTCGATCTGGCCGCTGGCGCCTTCCTTGCCCTTGTCCGGGCTGGAGAAGCCGCCGTCCTCGGCCTTCTCGGTGAGGAACTGGCGCTTGATCTTGACCGACTTGTCGGTGGCCTGGACGCCCTGGACGAAGCCGGCCTCGAACTTGCGGATCAGGTTGTTGTTCACACCGCCGATGAAGCCGACGGTCTTGGTCTTGGTGGCCTTGGCCGCGGCGACGCCCGCCAGGTACGAGGACTGCTCCTCGTTGAAGACCAGGTCGGAGACGTTGTCCGCCTTGATGGTGGCGTCGTCGACGATGCCGAAGGTGACCTTCGGGAACTTCTCGGCCACCTCCTTCACGGCGGGCGCGTACGCGTAACCGATGCCGATCACCGGGTTGTAGCCCTGCTTGGCCAGCTCGGTGAGGCGCTGCGCCTTGTCGGCGTCGGACTCACCGTCCGTCGGCTCGACGGCCTTGGAGCCGACCTTCAGGTCCTTGGCGGCCTTGTCCATGCCGGCGGTCGCGGCGTCGTTGAAGGACTGGTCGCCCTTGCCGCCGACGTCGTACGCGATGGCGACGCCCTTGCCCTTGCCGTCGCTCTTGGAGCCGGCGGCGTCGCTGGACGTGCCACCGCAGGCGGTGGCGGAGAGGGCGAGAGCGGCGGTCGCGACGCTCGCGGCTGCGATCTTGGAAACCCGGCGCATAGAGAGGAACTCCTTTGTACAAGCAAGCACAAGCACGTACGAGCGCCTCACCTGGCGCTGATTTCGCCGCAGCGTAACGCGCGTAGACCTGACATAAGAACCCTTCTGTCCCGTCCGTTATCGAGCTGTGGCCGCGAGGTTGCGACGCCATGCACAGGGCGTTGCGGCGGCATGACAAAGGGCAGGGTTCCCCGGCCGCTCTGGCCTGCGGGACTCCCTGCCCTCTTCCGCCTGCGGACTGCTACGGAACGGTCTTGACGGTGACCTTGCCGTCGACGATGTCCTTCTTGGCCTTCTCCACGGCGGCGACCACGTCCTTCATCGCCGTGTACTTCGGATTCGAGTCGGCGAACCCGACACGTCCCGACTTCAGGTCATAGCGCTGCTCGCCCGTCATGGGCTTGCCCTCGACGACCGACTTCGTCAGGTCGTACACAGCGCCACCGACATCCTTGAGGGCGGACCCCAGGATGTAGTCCTTGTACTTGGCGAGCGCCTTCTGCTTGTACTGGTCGGAGTCGACGCCGATCGCCCACACCTTCTGCGAGCCGGCCTCCTGGATGACGCCCTGCCCGGAGAGCCCCGCCGCGTGGTAGAGCACGTCGGCGCCGGCCTCGATCTGGCCGCTCGCCGCGTTCTGCCCCTTGTCGGGGCTGGCGAAGCCGCCTTCCTCGGGCTTCTCCGTCAGATACCGCTTCTCGATCTTGATCTTCGGGTCGACGGACTTCACGCCCTGCACGAAGCCGGCTTCGAACTTGTGGATGAGGTTGATGTCCACACCGCCGATGAATCCGACGTGATCGACCTTGGTCGCCTTGGCGGCGGCGACACCGGCGAGATAAGACCCCTGCTCCTCGTGGAACACAAGATCGGCTACGTTGTCGGCCTTCACCGTGTTGTCGTCGATGATCCCAAACGTGACCTTGGGAAACTTCTTGGCGGCTTCCTTCACGGCGGGCGCGTAGACGAAACCGACGCCGATGACGGGGTTGTAGCCCTGCCGAGCGAGCTGCTCGAGGCGCTGGGTCTTGTCGGCACTGGACTCGCCGTCGCCCGGCTCCATGTCCACGCCGCCGATCTTGAAGTCCTTGCGGGCCTTCTCGTAGCCGGAGTACGCGGCGTCGTTGAACGACTGGTCGCCCTGACCGCCGATGTCGTACGCGAGGCCTATGCCTTTGCCCTTGTACTCGGAGGACGACGACCCACCCTTGTCGTCACCCTCGTCCTCCGAGGCCTCGCTGCTGGTCTTGCCGCACGCCGATGCGGCGAGGGCGAGAGACGCCACGACGACGGCCAGTTGGGAAATCCTTGATCCACGACGCAAACGCATAGGACGCACCCCTTACGTTCCCCGACGCACCGTTGACGGCGCTGATTGCGGCGCACAGTAACGCGCGTAGAAAGGGAGGGGAACGGGGTTTCGCACTGCCGTTACCTATTCGTGCCGAGGGCCGGTTACGTCCGGATGAACGGGCCCGGCGCAACCGGCCCATAGCGGGCCCGCGGCGGCCTCGGCTACCGCGCCGCGTCGAGGAGCGCGGCAGCAGTAAAGAGCTCGACGCCGACCGTGATCGCCGACTCGTCCGCGTCGAAGTCGCCCTGATGGAGATCGCGGACGGTGCGCTCGCCGGGCGTACGGACGCCGAGGCGGGCCATGGCGCCGGGAACGTGCTCCAGATACCAGCTGAAGTCCTCTCCCCCCAGGCTCTGTTCGGTGTCCTCGACGGAGTTCGGCCCGCGCCGCCGCTCCATGGCGTCCCTCAACAGGTCGGTCACATCAGGGTCGTTGACGACGGGCGGGACACCCCGGATGTAATTCACCACGGACTTGGCGCGGTAGAGATCGGCGATCTCCTGGATGGCGCCGTGCACGAGGTCGGGCGCCTGCCGCCAGGCTTTCAGGTCCAGACACCGGACGGTCCCGGACAGCTCCGCGTGCTGCGGGATGACGTTGCAGGCATGCCCGGACTCGATCCGCCCCCAGGTCACCGCAAGCCCGGACCGGGCATCGATCCGACGGGCGACAAGAGCCGGTACGTCCGTCACGATCTTGGCGGCGGCGGTGACGAGATCCGTGGTGAGGTGAGGCCGGGCGGTGTGACCGCCCGGCCCGTCCAGCGAGACCTCCAGCCGATCGCAGGCGGAGGTGATGGCGCCGTGCCGCAGCCCGATGCGCCCCGCGTCGACCCGGGGATCACAGTGCACGCCGATGATCCGCCCGACCCCTTCGAGCACTCCGGACTCGATGGCGTCGGGGGCACCACCGGGCAGGACCTCCTCGGCGGGCTGGAAGATCAGCCGTACGGGCTGCGGGAGTTGCCCCTTCTCGGCCAGCTCGGCGAGGACGAGCCCGGCCCCGAGCACCACGGTGGTGTGCACGTCGTGTCCGCAGGCGTGGGCGCGGTCGGGCACGGTGGAGCGGTACGGAACGCCGAGCTTGGTGTCCGGGATGGGCAGCGCGTCGATGTCGGCGCGCAGGGCGAGCATGGCCGGCGGGTTGCCGCTCTGCTGCTCGCCACTCTCTTCAATACCGATGTCACATACGAGTCCCGTACCGATGTCGAGTACGCGGGGCTTGAGACCCGCGAGTTCGAGCCGGGCCTTGAGGGCGGCGGTGGTGCGGAACTCCTGGTTGCCGAGCTCCGGGTGCATGTGCAAGTCGCGTCGGAAGGCGATGAGTTCGGCGCGCAGGTCGTCGGGAAGCGCACCGGGGAGTACGGCTTCCCCGGCTGCGCCGCCTGCTTCCCCGGGCAGGTCGGCCTCGGACTCTCGTGACATCAGTTGGTTCACCCTTTGAAGGGTAGGGCGAGGCAGGGGCCAACTGACCCACGATCAACAAAAGTTCAGCCCGATAGGGTAAGAAAAAGTGGCCGCGTGGCGCATGGCTCTTGGTTGAGCTGGGTAAACTCCACCGCTTCCCGAGCGGACCGCGAGCCTCCGCACCCCCGTCTTCGGCGAGGGCGCGAGTGATGTGCTCCGTGAGGGCCCCTGCGGGGGCAGGTGCGGTGGCTTCGGTGTCCCGGCGTCGAGTTGGCGCCGGGGCCGCCCGGCGGGGCGTGCGGTTTTCCTGCCAGGTGCGGACTGGTTCGTAGCAGCGCATCCTGCTGGAGGGGTAGGCGGCCCGTCCGGGGATAGGTGCCGCTCTCGTCAAGCGTCTACCGACCGGCCCCGGCCGAGAGGTGGGGGGGGGTGGGGGACCTACTTTGGGAAAGTAG
>NZ_JBHYIG010000326.1:0-10339 GCF_042740015.1 Streptomyces sp. NPDC059037 | reverse complement strand
GGTCCGGCGCTTGGGGGTGGGCCTTTCGTCATGCGGTGGCCGCGTGGTTACGTGCCCGCCGCTCAGCCAGCCGCCACCGTCAGCGGCGCGAAGCGACGCGACCAGTCGCCGGGCAGCTCGGGGATGCCGTACGTCATCACGGCGTTGAAGGCGATGGGCTCCAAGCCGCGTTCCTTCACCCAGGCGAGCAGCTCTTCATGGCGTACGTCGATGTCGGTGCGCAGCGGTCGGTCCGAGCCGGCGGCGAGGGAGCCGATGAGGGCCTTCGCTGTATCCGTGTCGCGGGCGATCAGCGGGCCGATGACGTGGGTCTCCATGTTCGGCCAGGCGCCCGCGTAGCCGATGATCTCGCCGTCCGCCTCCGCGACCCGCAGCTGGTCGACGAAGGCCGGAAGGCGGGTGATCATGTGCGTGCGGTCGAGGCCGAAGACCTCGTGGTCGAGCCGGAGGATCGCGGTCAGGTCCTCGGCGGTGGCCGGCCGGGTGGCGACGCCGGGCAGCGGGCCGTCCGCGGTGAACCGGCCGCGGACCATCTCGGCGCGGCCGGTCGTCTTGAAACCGAGCTCCTCATAGAGCGGGCGGCCGTTCGGCGTCGCGTGCAGGGTGAGCGGGGTGGTGCCGGCCTCTTCGACGACGTGGCGCATGAGGCGGCGGCCGATGCCCTTGCGGGCGTGCCGCTCGGCGACGAGGACCATGCCGATCGCTCCGAGGCCCGGGCGCTCATGCGGTCCGTACTCGGTCACCACGCAGGCGGCGATGAGGCCGCTGCCGTCGGGGTCGTCGATGCCGTGGCCCGTACCGGCCGAGAGCAGCAGCCCCCATTTGTGGTCCTCGCGTGGCCAGCCCCGGTCCTGGGAGAGGTCGGCGCAGGCGGTGACGTCGCGGAGGGTCAGCCGGCGGATGGGCAGTGCGGAGAGGGAAGGTGTCGACACTCGGGTCAGGCTGTCTGACGTACGTCCGTGACGTCCACCGGTTTGTGGGCAGAAGCACGCTGGTTCCGGCCACGTTGCTTCCGGCCACGGCGGGTCAGACCCCAGGGCTTGAGCACCGAGACGACCGTCATGAAGAGATAGGCGCTCAGGGAGACGATGGGCCCGGCGATCAGGTCGGTCGGATCCGTCACAGGGGAGCCCGCGGCCACCGTGGCGACGGTGTCGTTGATGCCCGGGCGCAGGGCGAAGGCCGAGGCGGCGGTGGTGGCCAGGGTCAGCCAGAACTTCGTGTAGACCCAGCGGTGCTTGGCGAGTCCCCAAGGAGTTCCGAGGGAAAGCAGTAGTCCGCTCAGCAGCGTGAGCAGCGCCAGGGGAAGCACCAGCCAGTCCGCGAAGAGCTTCATGGAGCGGGCGGCGGCTTCGGTGGTCGCGGCTGAATCCGTGGTGATGGCGGCGAAGGCGAGCGCGAGCAGTCCGAGCGTGAGCCCGAGCCAGCCCGCGGCGGCGGCTACGTGGACGACGAGGGTGGCCCGGCGAGCGGGGCGGCTTAGTTTCACGTGAAACACGGTGCCGGGAATGGCGGCCGGAGGCGTCTGACAGCGGGAGTAACCGTGGCTACTAGCCTCGGCGTACATGCCACGCCTTCACCTCTTCGACCTGGACGGAACGCTGCTGCACGGCACGGCGGCCCCCGTGGAGATCTCCCGTCGGCTCGGTCTCGACGCGGAGATCGCGGAGCTGGAACGCGATTTCGTGGCCCGGCGCATCGATCCGCCTCAGTACGCGTTCCGGGTGCGTGCCCTGTGGGCGGATCTCACCGAGGCGCAGGTGACGGCGGCCTTCGAAGGGGCTCCCTGGCTCTCCGGGATCCGGGAGACCTGGGGCAAGATCCGCGAGGGCGGTGACTATTGCGCCGTGATCTCGCTGTCGCCGTCGTTCTTCGTCGAGCGGCTCCTGGCATGGGGAGCGCATGCCGCGTACGGATCGCGATTCCCCTCCGTGCCGTTCACCGAGCCGGTGAATCCGGCGGGCATTCTCAATGCCGCGGCCAAGGTGAAGATCGCGGACCGGCTCTGTGAAGAGTTCGGGGTGGGCAGGTCCGATTGCATCGCATATGGCGACTCGCTCTCGGACGTGGAGTTGTTCGGGGTGGTGCCGGTTTCGGTCGCCGTCAATGCGGATCAGCGGCTGGTTGGGCTCGCTACCCACTCTTATGTCGGGCGGGATCTGTGTAAGGCGTATGAATTGGTGTGCCCCGCCCGGTAATTGGCGCAATTGGCAGGCGTGGTCCGCTGAATTCCAGGTGAAGGAAGGCGGACTTGTGTGCCGGACGGCTGCCGGTATGGTCGAGTCCGGTTCGTGCCGGGTGTATCTCTGCGCACCCCTGGGGGGGCACGGACGGAGGTCAACGCAGCCTAACGGGGCGAAGAGATCGAAGACCTGAACTTTCGGTTATGCGGCCGACGCGATGGCGATGGATGGGACGCTGCGGGGAGATGACTGCGGCCAATGTCACATTCCATCACTACTTGTCCGTAGGGTCCGGAATCCAAGGTTCAATGCGGGCACACGGGGACACGGGGCGAGACGAAGCGGGGAAAGCAGGCAGCTTCCTACAGGGAAGTGCGCGGACCGACTGAGAGATGTTCGAGGCGAGGCACAGCATGGACTCTCCGACCACCACGTCGGCGGGCAACGGCACTTCCGGCGACGACGGCGGTGGAGGCGGCTGGTTCACCCCACGCAAGGCGCCGCAGCGCCCGGAGGACGCCGAGGCGTCGCGTCCCGCGGCCGATGAGTCCGAGACGACCTCCGAGGGGCGCCGCGTGGCGTCGATACGCCCCCTGAACAGGCCCACCCCGGGGCCCGCCCCCGCGTCCCCCGCAACGGAATCCGCCGCTCCCGTGGAGCCCGCGCGCGACTCCGGGCCCCGGCCTGTGACCGAGGGGCGAATACCGCACGCCGCCGAGCAGAGCGAGCCCGTCCGGGACGCGGTGGGAACGGCCACGGAGGCACCCCGGCCGGAGCCTCGTCTGGAGCGCGTGCCGGAACCGCGCCCGAAGCCGGAAGCCACGCCGCAGCCCGCGCCCGCCCCTCAGGGATCCCCCGACGCGATCCTCGTGCAGCGCACCATGGCCGAGATCGGCCCCGTCGCCGACAAGGTGACCTCGTACTTCTACGCGCTGCTCTTCACCCGGCACCCCGATCTGCGGTCCCTCTTCCCGGCAGCGATGGACACTCAGCGCGACCGGCTGCTCAAGGCGCTGCTGACCGCCGCCGAGAACGTCGACAACACCGCTGTGCTCGTCGCGTATCTGAAGAACCTCGGCCGTGGCCACCGCAAGTACGGGACGCAGCCCGAGCACTATCCGGCGGTCGGCGAGTGCCTGATCGGCTCGCTCAGCCGCTACGCGAGCGCGGTCTGGGACGACGAGACCGAGGCAGCCTGGGTCCGGACGTACACGACGATCTCCCAGGTCATGATCGACGCGGCGGCCGCGGACGAACTGCGCGCCCCCGCCTGGTGGTTCGCCGAGGTCGTCTCGCACGACCTCAGAACGCCCGACATCGCCGTCGTCACCGTCCGGCCCGACCAGCCCTATCCCTTCCTCGCCGGGCAGTACACGAGCCTGGAGACGCCCTGGTGGCCGCGGATCTGGCGGCACTACTCGTTCGCTTCGGCGCCGCGCTCCGACGGGCTGCTCTCGTTTCATGTGAAGGCCGTCCCCGCCGGCTGGGTGTCCAACGCCCTGGTGCACCACGCCCGCCCCGGTGACATCATGCGGCTCGGCCCGCCCGCCGGTTCGATGACCGTCGACCACACCACCGACAGCGGACTGCTCTGTCTGGGCGGCGGCACCGGCATCGCCCCCATCAAGGCGCTCGTCGAGGACGTCGCCGAGCACGGCGAGCGGCGGCCCGTCGAGGTCTTCTACGGCGCTCGCACCGACCACGACCTGTACGACATCGACACGATGATGCGGCTCCAGAAGACCCACCCCTGGCTCGCGGTCCGCCCCGTCGTCGACGACCACGCACAGTTCCCGGACGCCGTGCGCGAGTACGGCCCCTGGAACGAGTACGACGCCTACCTCTCGGGTCCGCCCGGCATGATCCGCAGCGGCGTGGACGCCTTGCGGGACCTCGGCATCCCGGCCGGCCGGATCCGCCATGACTCCGTAGAGGAACTGGTGGCCACGGGCGACTAGCCCGGTCCCGGAGCGTGCGACTAGCCCAGGTCAGGCGCGTGCATCGCGCGTACGCCCTCGATGTTGCCGTCCAGATAGTGCCGCAGCGACAGCGGTACGAGATGGACCGAGGCGATCCCGACGCGGGTGAAGGGCACGTGGACGATCTCGTACTCGCCGCACGGCTCCTCCACCTCGGGGCCGTGCCGCAGGGCGGCGTCCATGGACTCCAGGCGGCAGACGAAGAAGTGCTGCACCTTCACACCGGTCGCGCCACCGTCCTCACCGATGTGCTCGACGGTGTCGACGAAGCAGGGCACCACATCCGAGATCTTGGCGCCGAGCTCTTCATGGACCTCGCGGTGGAGCGCGTCGACGACGGTTGCGTCCTCCGCCTCCACGCCGCCGCCCGGAGTGACCCAGTACGGATCGACGCCGGGCTTGGTCCGCTTGATCAGGATCAGGTCGTTGCCATCGAGCAGGACGGCGCGTGCGGTGCGCTTGACCACGGGTCGGACGGTCATGGGAGAAATGTGGCCCGGACTGTTCCACGTGAAACATCGCGAACCAGGCGGAGACCCCGTCAAGCCCAGTCGACGGCAGCACGCAGCAGCCACTCGTGCGCCCGCGCGATGTGCGGCATGGCCAGCGTGCCGGTGCGTACGACGAGGAAATAGGTGCGCAGCGGGGGCACCGCCGGGTCGTGCAGGGCCACGACCTCGCCACTCTCCAAGGCGGGCGCGCACAGATAACGGGGCAGTACGGCGAGGCCGGCGCCGGAGGCGGCGCAGGCGAGCACTGCGCGCAGGTCGGGCACGATGACGGCGCCCGATGCCGCCGGACGGGTGTCGAAGACGGCGGCCCAGTAGCGGGCGACCAGCGGCAGCGACTCGTGCACCTCGACCACCGGCAGGTTCTCGAGGGCGGACGCACCCTTGCGCCGCAGCTTTCCGGGGCCGATACGGGCGGCCCAGCGCGGGCCCGCGACCAGGACGTGCTCCTCGTCGCAGAGTGGTGTCGCGGTGAGCAGGGCGCCGCGTGGACGGGCCGTGGTGATGGCCAGATCGTGGTGCCCCGCGGAGAGCCCTTCGAGGACCTCCTCCGCGTTGCCGAACGAGGCGCGCAGCGCGAAGCCCTGGCCGTCCTGCCCCGTCAGCGCGGTGAGGGCGGGCAGCGCCAGGGCGGCCGTGAACTCCGGTGGCCCCGCGAGGTGGAGCGTGCGTACCGAAGAGTCCTCGTCGAGCCCGGTCTCGGCGATCTCGACCAGGGCGTCGAGATGCGGGGCGGCCTTGTGCGCGAGTTCGTCGCCGATGGTCGTGGGGGTCACGCCGCGCGCCTTGCGCAGGAACAAGGGGCGGCCCAACTGCCGCTCAAGGGTGCGTATCTGGGATGTCACCGCGGGCTGTGACAGGCCGAGCAGGGCGGCGGCGCGCGTGAAGGAACCGGCCCGGTGCACGGTGACAAATGTGCGCAGCAGGGCCAGATCCATGGCAGCGCCCTCCCCTCCAGGCCCCTGGGCCGCGCCCAACTATAAATATGTCGATAGGTCTCTGTCGCTACTGTGATTGGACACTGACACAGAGTCAACTAGCCTTGTTCGCGCGGTTCTTCGCGCGCAGAACCGGGACGGTCCGAGCCACGAGGGGGGAGGCTCGGACCGTTCGTTGTGCGTAGCGGGGTACTAGCCGGGGGCCGGCAGAGCACCGGAATCGGTCAGTTGTCCGGATCGGCGGACGCGGCCGCCTCGTCCAGCGCCCGCAGCACATCCGCCACCAGATCCGCCGGGTCCTCGGCCCCTGCGGAGAAGCGGACGAAGCCCTCCGCGACCGCGTCCCCGCCCCAGCGGCCGCGCCGCTCGGCGGTGGACCGTACGCCGCCGAAACTCGTCGCGTCGTCCACCAGACGCAGCGCGTCGAGAAAACGATCGGCACGCGCGCGTGAGGGCAGCGTGAACGAGACCACGCACCCGAAGCGCCGCATCTGCTGCGAGGCGATCTTGTGCGAGGGATCGTCGGGCAGCCCCGGATAGCGAAGCCCCGTCACCTCGTCGCGGCCGCGCAGGACCTCGGCGACGGCCAGGGCGTTGGCGTTCTGCCGCTCGGCGCGCAGCTGGAGCGTGGCGAGCGAGCGGTGCGCGAGCCAGGCCTCCATCGGGCCCGGAATCGCCCCGACAATCTTGCGCCAGCGCTTCACGGAAGCGGCCAGCTCGGCATCGCGGCAGACGACGTACCCGAGAAGGATGTCGCCGTGCCCCGTGAGCTGCTTGGTGCCGCTGGCCACGGAGAAGTCGGCGCCGAGCTCCAGGGGACGCTGGCCCAGCGGCGTGGCCAGGGTGTTGTCGACCGCGACCAGGGCGCCACGCGCATGTGCCGCGTCGGCGAGGCGCCGCACGTCGCACACGTCGAGCCCCGGGTTGGACGGGGTCTCGATCCACAGCAGCTTCGCGCCGTCCAGGACATCGAGCTGGGCGTCGCCGCCGGTCGGGGCGGTGCGCACCTCGATGCCGTACGCGGCGAGCTGCTCGTGGACCAGGGGCAGTGCTTGGTAGCCGTCGTTCGGCATGACCACCACGTCGCCGGCGCGCAGCTGCGAGAAGAACACCGCCGAGATCGCGGCCATCCCGGAGGCGAAGACCAGGGTCTCGACGTCGTCGCCGGACTCCGGCGCCTCCAGTTCGCCGATGGCCCGCTCCAGGAGCGTCCAGGTCGGGTTCTCGTCACGTCCGTAGGTGTACGGCCCCGTGGGGTCGCCCGGCAGGTGGAAGTGCGCGGCGAACACCGGGCCCGGCAGCGTCGGCTCGTGTTTCACCGGCTCAGGGAGGCCGGCCCGCACCGCTCTCGTGCCGTCGCCGATCCCTGAGGCCATCCCCGAGCCCGTTCCTGCGGCTGTGCCTGCGGTTCGTGCGGAATCCGTCATGCCGCCCGCCCTTCCATCGCTTCGCGTACGGCGTCGAGCAGACCGTCGCTCGCCGCCTCGATCATTCTCAGGCACGCGTCGAAGCCGTCGTCGTCGCCGAAGTACGGGTCGGGAACGTCCAGGTCGGTGGCGGCGGGGTCGTACGAGCGCAGCAGCCGGACCTTGTCCGCGTCCGTGGGCGTCGGCGCGAGGCGGCGCAGCGTACGCAGGTGGCCGGCGTCCAGGGCGATCACCAGATCGAGGCGCGGGAACCAGGAGACCTGGAAGCGCCGCGCCAGATGATCGCTCTCGTAGCCGGCCGCCTCCAGGACGGAGACGGTGCGCGGGTCGGCGCCGTCTCCCTCGTGCCAGCCGTCGGTGCCCGCGCTGTCCACCCGGACCAGGCCGCCGAGTCCGGCCTCGTCGACTCGCGCGCGGAAGACGGACTCGGCGATGGGCGACCGGCAGATGTTGCCGGTGCAGACGAAACACACGGAGAAGGGCTGGGGCATCGGGCGGGCTCAGTCCTTGTCGTCGGGCAGGACGACGTTCATCGCCCAGGACACGACAGAGATGATCAGGCCGCCCAGGACGGCGGTCCAGAACCCGTCGACGTGGAAGCTCAGATCGAACTTGTCGGCCAGCCACGACGTGAGCAGCAGCATCAGGGCGTTGACCACGAGGGTGATCAGACCCAGGGTCAGGATGAACAGCGGGAAGGTGAGGACCTTCACGATCGGCTTGACCAGGAAGTTCACCAGGCCGAAGAGCAGCGCGACGACGATCAGCGTGCCGGCCTTCTTGCCCGTGCTGTCGCCGGTCAGGGTGATCTTGTCGAGCAGCCATACGGCGACGGCCAGGGCCGCCGCGTTGGCGATCGTCTTGACTACGAAATTCTTCATGTGTCTGATCGTGGCAGACGTAGGGCCGGAGCGGTCGGCCCGCGATCAGTGGCGAGGGGCGTACACGGACGATGAAGGCATTCCGACTGGATGAGCTGGAGGCGGAGCGCGCCGCGAACGACGGTGCGTATCTGCAGTTTCTGCGTGAGCGGAACATGTCGGTCGGGCTGTACGCGCTCGATGCCGGGGAGTCCGACCCCCAACTGCCCCACCAGCAGGACGAGGTGTACATGATCGTCAGCGGTCGGGCGTCGATCACCGTCGGCATGGAGACCACCCAGGTCGCGCGGGGCAGCGTCGTCTATGTGCCCGCCGGCGTGGCCCACAAGTTCCACCACATCAGCGAGGACCTGCGCGTCCTGGTGGTCTTCTCGCCGCCGGAGGGATGACTTCTCGGGGCCGGGACCTCGGGGTTCCCTAAGGGACGGATCAGGGGAGGACAAGGGATCCGAGGCCCCCGTCGAGGACTTCGCCGCCCTAGCATCGAATGCAGGAAGTCAGAGATGCAGAGACGCAGAGATGCGGAGATGCAAAGACGCGCAGAGAGGTAAGGACGATGGCAGCACAGGAGATCTTCTCGGGATTGCCGTGGTGGGTGAAGTGGATCGCGGTGCCGGTCATCGCCCTGGTCGTGTTCGGCAGCGTGATAGCGACCGTTGTCGGATTCGTCGTCGGCCTGTTGTTCAAGGCACTGATTTTCGTGGCGCTCGTCGGTGGACTCATCTACGTCGTACGGAAGTTCATATCGGGATCGGCCTCGTCACGCAGCGATTGGTGACTTCTCGCAACAGTTCCCTCGGGCGGGGGAAGTTTCCCCGCATGGGGGTCTCGGGCCGGTGTCCAGCGGTTAGGGTCCGAAATCCGACGCCGGGCCCGTCCCGCGCGCGGGCGCAATGCGCTTCCTCCCGTGTGATCGCGGGCACGGGCAGACATCCCACGCGCTTCGGGAGTGAACCTTGGCCACGGTTGATGCCGCACTTTCAACTGCCGCCGCGCCGACCCTCATCGGCTCCGTGCAGCGGGCGACGCGACTGCTGGAGGCCGCCGCCGCGCATGAGGGCGGGGCACCCGCCAAGCAGTTGGCCCGTGAGTCGGGGCTCGCGCTTCCCACGGCCTATCACCTGCTGCGCACGCTGACGCACGAAGGCTATCTGCGCCGGGAGAAGGGCCTGTTCGTGCTCGGCGAGGCCGCTGAGCGGCTGAGCGCCAGCGGGGCGCAGCAGAATCGTCGCGGCATGATCAGCGAGGCCTTGGCGCACTGGCGCGACGCCATCGGCGTACCGGTCTATTTCGCCGTCTACCGCGAGGGCGAGATCGAGATCGTGGCCGTCGCGGACACGCCCGGGAATCCGGCCGTCGAAGAGTGGGCGGACTTCCGCGAGACCGGTCATGCCCATGCGATCGGCCAGTGCCTGCTCGGCCAACTCGACGACGAGCAGCGCAAGGACCACCTCGACCGTCACCCGGTGCAGTCGATCACGCGGTACTCGGTCCGTGACGACCGGAGTTTCCTGCGCCGCCTGGACGCGATGGGGCGGATGAAACCCGTGGTGGAGCGGCAGGAGTATGCGCTGGGGACGGTCTGCGCCGCCATTCCGATCACGGCGGGCAACACGGCCGCCACGATGGCGATTTCCGTTCCCTCCTATCAAGCCGATCGGCTACTGCCCGCGGCTGATCGGTTGCAGAATGAGATCGGAAAGCTACTAGGGACACTCGCCTTCTCTATCAGCATCTGAAAACTCACTCCTTGTGATCTGATGTGTACGTTAAGCAAGATGCCATGGGTGTCAGGGAGTTGGTTCCTGGCCAGTCGATGTTTAGCGACGGGGTAGGCGGGCGATGCGAGAGCGCGAGTCGGTGCAGGCAGAGGTCATGATGAGCTTCCTTGTTTCCGAGGAGCTGTCGTTTCGCATCCCGGTGGAGCTGCGCTACGAGACCGGTGATCCCTATGCCGTCCGGCTGACCTTCCACTTGCCCGGCGACGCTCCTGTGACCTGGGCGTTCGGGCGGGAGTTGTTGATCGACGGGGTGGGCAGGGCGTGCGGTGACGGAGATGTGCGCATCGCGCCCACCGATCCCGAGCTGCTCGACGAGGTCCTCATCAGGCTTCAGGTCGGCGGTGACCAGGCGTTGTTCCGGGTGGGGATTCCGCCGCTGCTCGCCTTCCTCGACCGTACGGACAAGTTGGTGCCGCTCGGGCAGGAGCGGGCGCTCGCCGACTTCGAGACGCACCTGGACGAGGCGTTGGACCGGATCCTCGCGGAGGAGCAGAGCGCGGGCTGACCTCCGGGGTCAACGGGCGCAGGCGGATGGCAGATTGGTGCATTTCGCGGCATTGCCCTGGGGGCTCGGCGTCGGCTCCCCGGTTAGCTGGCCCCCGGCCCCCGCGGCTCCCGGCCCCGCCTCACCGCTTGCGGCG
>NZ_JBHYIG010000325.1:0-10373 GCF_042740015.1 Streptomyces sp. NPDC059037 | reverse complement strand
TATTGTGATAAAGAGACAGGAACATTCCGGGTCTGGGGGTCTGGGAGATGGGTATAAGAGACACCGCGTGCCCGGCAACAGGCTCGGGGAGCGTCGGGGCGTCCTCCGTGAGGACACCGGACCGCGCCCCGTCCACGTACACGACCGCCAGGTCCCGAAGGCCCCGCACGCTCAGCGGCAGCGGCCGCCGGGGCCCCGGCACGGTCAGCGCGTAGCCGACCAGGCCGCGGTCGATGTCGAGTTCTTCGAAGGTGGGCGGCACGGCGCGCTCCACGACGGGGCCGCCCAGTGACTCCATGACGGCAGAGAGCGGGGACCACTCGCCGAGCTCCGCCGCGACCGGCGCACCCAGCGCCCGCGGCTGGGGAGGCAGATCCGGCAGCGGTCCGTCCGTGTACGGCGCGAGGACCTCACGGAAGGCCCAGAACTTGGCCGTGGGGCGGCCGAACTCGTCGATGGGCGCGTCGTAGTCGTAGGACGTGACGTCGGGTTCGAGGACGCCGTCGTGCAGCGCGCCGCCGCCCCGGTTCGCCCCCGCCCAGCCCGCGAAGTTCGTACCCCCGTGTGCCATGTAGAGGTTCACCGAGGCTCCGCACTCCAGGATTTCGCGCAGGGCGCGAGCCGCGTCCGCCGCGTCTCGTACGACGTGCTCCGCGCCCCAGTGGTCGAACCAGCCGCACCAGAACTCCATGCACATCAGCGGCCCCTTGGGGCGGTGCCTGCGCAGGGTCTCGAAGGCGGCCCGCGCCCCCGAGCCGAAGTTGGCCGTCGCCAGCACACCGGGGACCGAGCCGCCGGTGAGCATGTGGTCCTCGGGGCCGTCGGAGGTGAACAGGGGGACGCTCACGCCCGCCGCGTGGAGCAGGTCGGTGAGGTGGCGCAAGTAGAGGGCGTCCGAGCCGTAGCTGCCGTACTCGTTCTCCACCTGCACCATGATCACGGGGCCGCCCCGGTCGTGCTGGCGGGGCACGACCTCCTCCAGGAGGCGGTCGAACCAGCGGTCCACGTACTCCAGGTACTCCTCGTCGCGGGTACGCGCGCGTGCCCCCACGGCCCCGGTCACCCAGTGCGGAAGGCCGCCGTTCTCCCACTCGGCGCAGATGTACGGGCCCGGCCGGACGATCGCCCACAGGCCGGCCTCCTCGGCGGCGTCCAGGAAGCGGCCGAGGGCCTGGACGTCGTGGTACTCGCCGGGGTGCGGCTCGTGCAGGTTCCACGGGACGTACGTCTCCACGCAGTTGAGCCCCATCGCGCGCAGCATCGCGAGCCGATGCCCCCACTGCGCCTCGTGCACCCGGAAGTAGTGCAGCGCCCCGGAGAGCAGCCGCACGGGCCGCCCGTCCAGCTCGAAATCGTCCTCGCCCACCCTGAACTCGGCCATCACTTCCCTCTCGCTCACTTACTGCTCGCCACGATCACCTCTGGCGGGCGGCAGGGTCCATGGACAAAGATCTAGGCGGGTTGGACGCAGCGGACGCGGCAGACGCGGCGAGTGCGCCAGAGCGTGAACGAAAGGGGCATACGCGCATGTATCACACATGGATGCGGTATTTCACGCCGAGCCCGGCCCACCACAAGCTCGGCCTGGCCTGCCTGGGCGTCGGTCTGCAGCACGGCCTGCTGCCGACCGTGGGCCCGCGCACCCTCGACCATCATGTCGCCGTCGTCGTGAGCGCAGGCGGCGGCTGGTTCCAGGGCGTCGACGGCCGGCGTACGACGGTGACGGCACCGGCGCTGATCTGGCTCACCCCAGGGGTGCGCCACCACTACGGGCCCGACCCGGAGAGCGGCTGGGACGAGTGCTTCGTCGATTTCACGGGCCCCGCGACGGCGACGTACACCGAACTCGGCTACATCGAGCCGACCCGCCCCGTGGTGCCGCTGTCCGACGCCGCCGGAGCGCGCGCCGCCGTCGGGCGCATCGCGCGCGCGGCACGGCGCGGCAATCCGCTCCTGGAGGTCGAGACGGGCGCCGCCGTCCATGAACTGCTCGTCGCCCTGCGCCGGGCCCGCGCCGACATCGCCCCCGACGGCGATCCGGTCCTTCAGGCGCTGGCCCGCGACGCCTTCCAGCCACTTTCCGTCGCCGAGCACGCGGCACGGCACGGCATGACCCCCGCGGAGCTGCGCACCGCCGTCCGCCGCGGGGCCGGCTGCAGCCCCAAGGACTACCTCCTCGGCATCCGCCTCGGCCGCGCCAAGGAGCTGCTCGCCGCCACGGAGCTGCCGGTCGCGGCCGTCGCACGCCGTGTCGGCTACGACGACCCGGCGTACTTCTCACGGCTCTTCACACGCCGTGTGGGCATGGCTCCGGTCCGCTTCCGCGAGCAGCAGGGACGCGCCGTCCCCGGCGGCTGGTCGCAGCAGATACCGGACCCTGACGACCCACCCATTTTGCGCTCTTCCGGCGTCGGCGGCGCAGGAGCGGCAACGTAGGCTCGTGAGCCATGACCACCAGCCACAACACGACCGACGGATACGGATCCGGGGCGACGGACGAGGCCGTGCGCGCCGAGCTGTCCCGTCTGCGCGACAGCATCGACAACATCGACGCGGCCGTCGTCCACATGCTCGCCGAGCGCTTCAAATGCACCCAGCAGGTCGGCCATCTCAAGGCCAACCACCGGCTTCCGCCCGCCGACCCGGCCCGTGAGGCCCGGCAGATCGAGCGCCTGCGCGAACTCGCGGAGAACGCGAAGCTGGATCCGGCGTTCGCCGAGAAGCTGCTGAACTTCATCATCGCTGAAGTCATTAGGCACCATGAACAGATCGCCGAGAAGCCTGTGACCAGCGACGGAAGCCTCCCTGCATGATCCTGATTGATCTCTAAGAGATCATTTGGGAGACATTTGGGAGATCATCATCAGCCCGAGACTCAGCCCGCCTCCGGCCAGATCTCCGTCCACCCCAGGTTGGCCATCGCACGCTCGAACAGCTGCTGAAGCCCGTCGAGCCGATGCTTGCGCATCGCGGGGGTGGGACGCCGATAAGTGCCCTTGATCCCAGGGTACTTATGCCCCATCTGCTCGTAGGCCAACACCGGGTGGACGCCGATCTCCTCCTGCCAAGAGTCGTGCGTCTTACGCAAGTCTCGCGCGGTCAGCCCCGGTTTGATCGGCTTCCACTCCTCTTTCACCGCGCGCCCCCTCGCCTTGGGGCGCGCATCGCGCCCGTCCGCGGCCGGCCGGAGAACGCTGTGCCAGTGGCTACGCCACCACAGTTTCCCTGTAGGGGTGGTGCCCACGTGCTCGTGTGGCCATGACTCCAGGAACTTCAGCCAGAGCTTCTCCAAGAATGGGGGCACGTCGATGTCCCGCACGGATGTCGGGTTCTTTGGCGGCTCCAGCGCGCGATAGCACCGTCGCCTACCGTCCTCGTCGCGCACGTAGTACTCGGCAAGCGCGCCCGTGTCCTTCTCGACGCGGATCACCGCGCACTCGAAGACACCGCCGTCGTACTTCTGCCGGCGGCGCCGCAGCACGTTGGGGCGGCGCAGGCCGGCGTTCTCCTCATAGCGAGGGCCAGACCAAGCGAAGGTGAGGATCTGAAGTCCGACCACTGGGCCGAGTCGCCGGGCCAGGAGCAGGACCTCCTCGGGGGTGGCGATGATGCTGTCGTCTTCGTCCTCGTTCCCGTCGCGCGCCACGATGTCGGGGGGAGAGGTCTGCTCGGCGCCGGATAGACCGGTGAGGCGCCTTCCGTAGAGCGAATTCACCAGGAGGTGCTTCGCGTCCACGGCCCCGGTGAGGATGCGGGAAATGAGCTGCACGCACTCGCGGGTGGTCCGCGGCGCGCAACCTAGAGTGCGGGCCCAGGCCTCGACATCGAACCAGTTGAACGAGATCAGGGGCGTGTGCTCCCACTTCGGCAGGATGTGGGCCTCCAGCCGCTCCCAGCGGTTCATCGTTGTCCGGCCGCGCGGCTTCTGAACGGCCATCCACTCCCGGGCCCACACCCCGAAGTGCTTGCGCATCAAGTCGGGGTCGACCCACCGGCCTTCGCGGATCGCAGCCTCTTGGGAGTCCCCCCAATCCTCGGCGATTCGTTTCGTCGGGAAGCCTGGCTCCGACCCCCACGTGCCGTCGGGCTTCTTGTAGCGGGCCCGCCAGGTGTACTGCTTCGTCTGCCGCCCGTTGCGGACCTTGTAGACCTTCTCTGCGTAGGCCATGAGACCCCCCTCCGCCTGCGCGTGCTCGTCCTCAGCTGGCCTTGAGGTGTGCGATGTATTGCGCGGGTACGCGTTGCCAGTCCGGTGACCGCTCCGACTGGGAGGTTGTGATCGCATCGCCTGCGTGCTGTTTGATCAGGCCTGCGCGGACCTTGTACTTGATGCTGTCGGGCCGATCGTCGATGACGATCGCGATGCCCTCCGGCATGTCCTCGCGCAGCTCCATGCTGATGGGGATGCGGGGCCCGCGCGGCACGTCCGGGGAGCGGAATGTCCACCGGCGGGCCTGGCTGGTGAGCGCGTCAGCAAAAGCGACGGCGCCCTCGGCGGTGATGTCGTCCTCGTGAATGTGGAAGACGCATCCCGACTCGTGATCTTCTATGCGCGGCTCAACGTACTCGCCGCGGTGACGTTCCACCTCGATTGTGAGCAGCATGCTCGATCCCCGATCCGCCGAGTGGTGCCCCCCTCTCGGTGACGGTCTGTGCATGCAACCACACTTAAGGGCGCGATGCATGCATTACGAGCGAACTCACTTACGAATCCGCGTCCGTCTCGTCGGCGTCGGACGCGATGCCTTGCAGGCGCCGGCGCGCGAGCCGATACCGGGCGGCGACCCGCTCGACCTCCTCCGGGCTGGCGCCCTTCTTGCCCTGGAGTACGACGATGATGTGCCCGTCCTCCTCGTCCGGCCCCAAATTGAAGACCTGAGAGCCGAGGGTCTCGCCTGATCGCAGCTCGTACTCGACGGCAGGGGAGAGGCCCAGGGCGGGGGCGGCGGACGGCTCGTCCTTTTCCTCCGTGGCGGATGCCATAACCGGGCTACCGCCTGCGAGGACGCGGTCAACGGAATCGTCGGACCAGCCCAGTAGGCGCGCGTAGCTGCGGACCGTTGTGATCGTGGCGCCCTCGGCGTTCCGCTCGATCTTCTGGAGTGTGCTGCGCCCGATGCCGAGAGCGTCGGCCGCGTCGGGCTGGGTCAGCTTCGGCCGCTTCCGCTCCCGTGCGGCTTTCAGCTCCGCGCTCAGCCGTACGAAGTCTCTGCTCATGGGCCCCCATGATGCCCCATCGGGTTGCATGCGCGTAGCTCAGATCCGGCGCTTTGACCTGGGTTTTATGGCCCGCATTGCATGCCATGGGTTGCATCTCACGCCTCGCACGTCCCGCAGGCCCCTCTGAATGCTCGAAATCTGAGCCTTGAGGGTGCCATAGTGCTTGCATCGGGAGCTAGAGTGCGCTTAGATCCCAAGCGTGAGGCCCAAAGGACAGGCAATCCGAGCAATCAGATCAGCTCAGAATGTGAGCATCCGTGGACTTGAGGCAGCGACCGGACTGAACCGCGGCTACCTCTCACGCCTGGAGCGAGGACGCATCCGCGAGGCGGGTGAACAGCAGGTCCGAAGGGTCGCCCTTGCCCTTGGCGTCACGCACGACGCCATCACACACAAGGAGGAATCGTGACCGCTGCGGCCACGAAGCAGCCCTCTCTCAAGCGCAAGAGTTCGGCAGTCGAGGACGAGGCCGAATTTCGCCGGTGGACGCCGGAGGAAGTCATCGAGCGGCGGCTCCTCCCGTACAAGAGCGCCCGCGTCCTCAAGCAGAAGTGCTACCGGCGCGAGGTCCACCACCACCTCGACGGCGGCCGGATCACGTTCACGGCCGAGGACCTCCGTAAGGAGAACGAGCGGACCGCGGTCACACCACTGGCCGTCTGATCCCTCCCTAAACGCGCCGAAGGGCCGCTCCGACTTCCCGGCCTGAGCGACCCCACGACTCGGCGACCAATCAACCGTGAAAGGAGAGCCGCCGTGGCTCCCATGATCTCAGAAGACGAGCGGCAGGCCCGTATAGATGGCCTCCGCGCTCTGGCCGACTGGCTGGAGTCCACTCAGACCGCACCGGTGGCGTACGGCCCGGACCGGTTCGTCGTGCCGCTGCACACGAATGAGGCCGTAGAGGAGTTCGCCGCCGACCACGAGCTGACGGTGGAGTACGACGACGAGGGCAACGCCCGGTCGACGATTGAGTTCGGCTCGGTGGTGTACCAGGTGTACGGCTACGTCAATTTCGCGGAGCACTGCGAGCGGGGTGCAGAGCGGCAGGCGCGGACCTGGGCGGAGCGGCAGGGCTTGGAGATCATCCGCCCTGCTGCTGACGGTTCGGCGGTGTTGGTGTGAGCGCCCCGCTGGTGGTGAACACCACGGACGGCGTTTGCTGGACGCGGCGTGCGGTGACGCGCGGCGGGCTGCCGTTGTACGCACTCGCGGGCGTGTGTGACTGCCCAGAGCTTGTGATGGCGACGTTGCCGGAGCTGGCGGAGCACGGGATCGAGGGGTCGGCGGATGCGCTGCCGATGCCGGTGGGGCCCGAGCCGCACGCGCCGAGCGCGGCCGAGGATCTGGCCGCGATCGTGCGGGCCTGCCCGGTCGACTGGCTCGACGCCAAGTACGGGGCAGATGCTGAGCCCGGCGACATCGCCGACACGGTGTACGGCGCCGTCCGTGCAGAGGTGCTGCGCGAAGAGATGGCGAACCTCCGACGCGTCGAGTTCGCCGGGGAGAAGAGCAGCCGCGAGGCCATCGCCACTCCCCGGCTCACCGGCCGCCTCGCGCAGCTGCTCGACGCGATCCGCACCCACCGCGGCGAGTGGACGACCAAGCGCGTCCAGGACCTCTACCGCGGCACCCCGCTCGCCCCGCCCAACGCGCCCGCCGGACGCCTGCGCGCGGTCGCGCGCGGTGACCTCCGCGACCTCCACGCCTGGGGGCACCTCGTCGAGCACGACGAGAAGGGCCGCCACTTCTACACCCTCAGCACCCGGAAGGACGGCCGCTCATGACTGGCCACATCACTGGCGAGACGCTGAAGGAAATCGCGCTCGCAGTCGGTCCCGACTGGCAGGCCGGGCGCCACGAGACGCGCGACCCCGAGGCCGACATCACCACCCCGTCCCTCGACGAGATGGCCAAGGCCCCCGGCAGCACGCAGACGCAGTACCGCGTTACCTATGCCCGCGTCGGCCGCCACGGCGGACGCAACGGCAGCAAGCCTCCGGCCCCGCTCACCGTGTGGGCGGTCACAGCCGAGGGGCTCGCCGAGCACATCGCGAAGAACATCCGCCCGTACCTGCTCTCCAGCGGCGCCGAGGTCCTCGTCGACCTGGAGGCCATGAACGGCCAGATCTACGCCGGGTTCCGGCACGCCGGGACGTTCACGCTGGAGGCGCTCCAGGTCGCCGAAGGTGGCGATGCCGGATGACGACGACCGCGCAGGCCGGGGCTCAGGCCCCGGCCGCCGGCCCCGGTGGCATCACCGATCCCGGCGTCTACCAGATGACCAACGAGGAGTACCACGCCGACCGCGGATCGCTTTCCTCCAGCGGGGCCCGCAAGCTCCTCCCGCCGTCGTGCCCCGCGCTCTTCCGGCACGCGCAGGACACGCCGCAGGAGCCGAAGAAGACGTTCGAGCTCGGGAACGCCGCGCACAAGCTGGTGCTCGGCGAAGGGCCGGACCTCGTCCGGGTCGAGGCCGAGAAGTGGACGACGAACGCGGTCAAGGCCGAGGTTGCCGCGATCCGGGATGCGGGCGCCATCCCGCTGAAGCCCGCCGAGTACGAGCAGGTCTCCGCGATGGCCGACGCGTTGCGCCGCCACCCGGTCGCCTCGCTGCTGTTCGACCCGGCCCGCGGGAAGCCCGAGCAGTCGCTGTTCTGGCGTGACAAGCGCACCGGCGTCATGCGCCGCGCACGCCTGGACTGGCTGCCGGACGTCCGTAGCGGTCGGCTGATCATCCCCGACTACAAGACGTGCCGCAGCGCCGAACCGGCCGCGCTGGCACGGGCCGTGGACGAGTTCGGCTATCACCAGCAAGACGACTGGTACCGCTCTGGGGCGCAGGCGCTCGGCCTCGCCGACGAGGACGCCGCGTTCGTCTTCGTCTGCCAGGAGAAGACCGCCCCGTACGTCGTGACGGTCGTCGAGATGGACGCCACTGCCCGCCGGATCGGCGCCGCCCGCAACCGCCGGGCCCTGGAGACCTTCGCCGAGTGCACCGCCACCGGCGTGTGGCCCGGCTACAGCGACGAGATCGCCTACCTCTCCCTGCCCGCGTGGGCCGAGATCCGTGACACCGAGGAGTACCTGTGAACTACCCCGCCGAGCAGCAGCTCGCCCCGGCCCCGGTCCCCTCGTTCGTCGGGCAGGGTACGGCCGTTGAGCAGTCCCGCGCGGTCGCCGAGGTTCAGGCCGCGGTCGTCGTGGCCCGCCAGTTCCCGCGTAACGAGGCGCTTGCCATCCAGAAGATGAAGACCGCGTTCGGTCAGCAGAACCTCGCCGCCCGCTCGTTCTTCCGCTTCAGCCGCGGCTCCTCGACCGTGAACGGGGAGACGATCCAGTTCGCCAAGGAGCTCGCCCGCTGCTGGGGCAACATCCACCACGGCCTGGCCGAGCTGCGCCGTGACGACGTCGCGGGCGAGTCCGAGATGCAGGCGTGGGCGTGGGACCTGGAGACCAACGAGCGTGCCTCGACCACATTTATCGTCCCGCACACCCGCTGGACCAAGTCCTCGGGCAGTACGCGGCTGGAGGATCCGCGGGACGTCTACGAGAGTAACTCGAACAACGGGGCCCGCCGCCTGCGAGAGATGATCTTCACGGTCCTGCCGTCCTGGTACCGCGAGCAGGCCAAGGAGATCGCCACTCACACGCTGAACAACGGCGCAGGGGACAAGCCGCGATCGCAGCGCATCGCCGACGCGATCGCCGCGTTCGAGGGCCTCGGCGTCACGGTCGACCAGATCGAAGCCAAGCTCGGCCGCGGCAGCGACAAGTGGACGAACATCGACCTCGGCCAGCTTCAGATCATCTTCCAGTCCATCGACCGCGGCGAGGTCACCCGCGACGAGGAGTTCCCGCCGCAGCGCGTCACCGTCGCCGAGGTCCACCAGCAGGCGACCGAGACGCCGACCGCGAAGCGCGGGGGATCGACGGAGTGGCCGGCGGCTCGCGAGCCTGGGGCGGGGGCCGTCTGATGTTCGGAGCCAAGACCCGAAGGATCCGCGCCTTGGAGGCCCGCGTCGCCTCGCTCGTCGAGCAGCGGGACGTCACGATCACGCGCCGCGCGCTGAGCGAGGCCGAGGCCGCCGAGCTGCTCCTGCCTGGTGACATCGAGGCGAACGACTTCGCCTTCTGCCCGACGGAGGAATGCACGACCTTCCACGCCATCCACGCCAATGGGTCGCGTACTTGCTGGACGTGTCAGACCCGAACGGCAGGTGACCAGCGGGCCCCGGGATGACCACACGTCGCGCCTCGCCGCCGGGCGAGCTCCTCGACTGGCGCGAGTCCTCGCACTGGGACTACGGCGACCCGCTGCCTTGCCGCTACTGCGGATCACCGACTCACCTCCGCGACTCCAAGGGCAAGCCCGCCGACAAGGTTTGCGCCGAGGCCGCTGTCGCTCAGCAGGCCGCAGAGGCAGCCGAGGCCTACGACGCCGAGCGACTCCACCCCTGACCGAACCATCCGAGAAAGAGCCCGAGTTGAGCACAGAGCAGGCAGGCTCCACGAGCGGCAGCGTCCCGCACGCCTACCGCAATGCGCTGTTCTGGCGCTGGGCCCCCGCCATGCCGAAAGGTTTGCCCAGCTCGTTCGTCACCGTCCTGTATGGCCTCAGTGCCGCCGCCGACCCGGCGGGCCGAGTCCGCTTCCGCGACGGCAAGGCCATCCGCATCAAGGACATCGCCGCCGCCTGCAAGGCCGACGAGAAGGACGTACGCCGGTACATCGAGGCGGCCATCGCTGCGGGGGTGCTCACCGTGCAGGGCGAGCGAAGGCGAGGCCGCGCCTCGCTGTATGTGCTCGTCATGTCTCCGTGGCCGGACTGGGAGGCAGCGGTGCACTCGGTCGACGAGAGCAAGCGGAAGCGGGCCGAGCGCAAGCCCCCTCCGTGGCGAGACGAGAACGGGGGGCGGTCCCCCGAACTTCCCGAGGCCGAGAACGGGGGACCGCCCCCCGAACTTCCCGACCTTGATCGTGAAAAAGAACGGGGGACCGCCCCCCATATGGGTTCGGGGGACCGCCCCCCGTTTGGTTCGGGGGTCCGCCCCCCCCACACCCCACGGGTATCCCTGGAAATACCCCAAGAGGTGGCCGAGGTGGGGGGTGAACCTCAGGGGGGGGGGGGGGGCGGCGCGCCAAACTGTGTG